>JANXZC010000049.1 GCA_025355725.1 Syntrophus sp. (in: bacteria) | reverse complement strand
AAATGGACGGGCGTCGATGAGGCGGTAATCGAGAAGATCGCCAAAGAACAGGGAAGGGAGCCCAGGGAACCCCTGATCAATATGGAACAGGGTGATCTGCCCCTCTTTATCTTTCTCGTTGCCGGGGCGATCGGCGGTTTTGCCGCCGGTTATTACTGGCGGATGTTGATTACAGAAAAAAGTACGCCCCTGTGCCGGGGAGACGCGGAACGGTCACCAGAGACCTCCGCCAAGGTAAGGGGAAGTTGATGCACCTCCTGGAATATTATGCCTCGGATCACTGGCTTTCCCGAATCGACGCCCGGATCAAACTCCTCGTGACCCTGATTGTCCTGGTCATGGTCCTGAGTTATCAGGGCGTCGGCTTCCAGCTCCTCGTGGCGGCTCTCTCACTGACCATGATCATGAGCATGAAAATTCCCTGGCGGCTTTTTCTGCTCCGCTTCTCCGAGCCGCTCTTGATCGTTCTCGTCGTCTTATTGTTAAAGATATTTTTTACCGGTCACGATCCCCTCTTTTCCTTGAATATCCTGGGATTCCAACTTACAGCGTATCGCGAAGGACTGGCGGAAGGTATTGCCATCGGCAGCCGGATTATGGCCGCCATTTCCCTCATGGCTGTCCTGGTTTATGCAACCCCTTTCCCGGAACTCATGGCCGCCCTGTCCTGGTTGAGAGTTCCCCGGGGATTCATAGAAATCCTCCTCTATGCGTATCGCTATATATTTGTCCTCTTTGAGGAAGCCATGGTGATTTATCAGGCCCAGAAAAACCGTCTTGGTTATGCAAACTTCCGGAATCGCCTGAGTTCCTTCGGGATATTGACGGGTTCCCTGATCCTCAAGGCCTTCGAGCAAAGCCAGACCCTGTCCACGGCCATGGTGCAGCGGGGATATGACGGCAACATGCCCCTCTTCCAGAGCCGCCCGTTCCGGTCTTCCGAGATCTTCCTCTCCTGCCTGGTGGTAACGGTGATGGGCATATTGTGGCGGATATGAATCGCATAGCCCTCAAAAATGTCCGCCATCGCTACGCCGACGGCACGGAAGCCGTGACCGGGGTGACGCTTGCCGTCCGGCGCGGCGAGTTTGCCGGGGTCCTCGGCTATAACGGGTCGGGAAAGACGACGCTCCTCAAGATCATGGACGGGATGATCAAGGATTTCCAGGGAAGCGTTCTTCTCGATGGGGCGGACATCCGCCGCCTGTCGTCTCGGGATATTTACGGAAAGATGGGCATTGTCTTCCAGAACCCCAATGACCAGCTTTTTGCCCCGACGGTATTTGAAGACGTCGCCTTCGGCCCTATAAACATGGGATTTGGGGAGGAAGAGGTCGTAAAAAGGGTGAACCGGGCCCTGGAAGCGGTTGAGATGGCGGTGTACGCAAAGAAATCCATTCATAATCTGAGCTTCGGCCAGAAAAAACGGGTCTGCATCGCCGGACTCCTCTCCATGGGGCATGAGATCCTCCTCCTCGATGAACCCACCGCAGGCCTGGACCCCCTGGGGGAGTATCAAATGATGGATCTCCTCCTGAAACTAAATCGGGAAAAGAAGGTCACTATTTTTATGGCGACCCACAGCGTCGATTTGATCCCCGTTTTTCTGGACCGGCTCTATGTCTTGAGCGAAGGCAAGGTCGTCAGGAGCGGCACCCCCGAGGCCGTCTTTACCGCCCCCGAAGAGATGAGCCAGGTGCGCCTCCGGCTCCCCCAGATCGCAGAGCTGATCTACCGGCTGAAACACGAGGACAAACTGGCCTTCGGGCGGATTCCCCTGACCATCGGGGAGGCGCGGCGGGAAATCATGGATCTTTTTCAAAAGGACAAGTAGCTCAGAACGAATAACCTCAATTCCCCGGCTTTTTGCGAAGTCGTCAAATCCGACGGGAATTGTTTGGGAGGGTTTTTGACAGGCAGATCCGGACCGGGCAGAATGGGATTTACGACGGGTAGCTGCGCCGCGGCGGCGGCCAAAGCGGCTGCTCAGCTTCTCTGCACCGGCGAGGAACCGCGAAGTGTCGAGATTGGCCTTCCCGACGGGACCCGGGCCAGTTTTCCGCTCCTCTATGTGTGCCGCCAGGATGACGGCGCCGTAGCCGCCGTCCGCAAGGATGCCGGGGACGACCCCGATGTGACCGATGGGGCAGTTGTGGAAGCGGCAGTTTTCTGGACGGATAGCGACGGTGACCAGCCTGAAACAGCCAATAGCGGCGGACGGTTCAAAGATAATAGCGGGCGCCCCCATCTTGAAGCAGGGGATGGCTCCATCCGCTTTGAAGCGGGCGAAGGGGTGGGAAGAATCACCAAACCGGGTTTGTCCATACCGCCGGGAGAGGCGGCGATTAATCCCACTCCCCGGAGGATGATCGAAGCGGCCTTGCGGGAGGTGACCTCCCGGGGGATTAAAGTAACTCTATCCATCCCCGGAGGAGCGAAACTGGCGACCCGGACCTTCAATCCCCGCCTCGGCATTGAAGGGGGATTGTCCATCTTGGGGACATCCGGGCGGGTCCGCCCCTTCAGTTGTCCCGCCGTGCGAACCTCGCTGAAATATTGCCTGAATGTGGCGGCAGCTACGGGGGTGGAACGTCCGGTTTTCGTTCCCGGTCATATTGGGGCGCGGGCCGCCCGGAGGCATCTGGGAGTGACGGATGAACAGATTATCGAGGTGAGCAATGAATGGGGCTTCATTCTGGATGCGGCGGCGGCCCACCCCTTCCGGGGGGTCACGATCCTGGGGCATCCGGGGAAGCTGGCAAAACTGGCCATGAACCAGTGGGACACCCATTCCTCCCGCTCACCGAGCGCCGTCCCCTTTGTGGCCGATATAGCGGCAAGGGTATTGGGGAAAGAGCTGGGGGAAGGCAACACCGTGGAAGGCCTCTTTGCTGCCCTTTCCGCCCGGGAAAGTAAAATGTTGGGGGATGAATTGGCGGGGGCTGTTTGTGAGGCTATTCTAAAGCGAACGGCAGCGGCCTGGGAAGTAGAAGTAATGCTTGTGAATATGAAAGGCGACCTGATCGGGGAGGGTTAGTGTTAGTAATGGACATTTTGCACCATTCGTTCTCGTTGCACCGTTTCAAATGTCCGTGGATTGCAGAAGATAAAATCCTGTGGTACACTCAAGTTCAAATTGTGGAGGTGTTTTATGCACGGAACAAAGGACATCATTAAGGAAGCCGCCGCACTCCCCGTAGAAGAGCGCATCATAGTGGTTGACTCCCTCCTTCGCACCTTAAACATTCCGAATCCGGATATTGATAAGAAATGGGTAGTGGTTGCCAAGCGTCGACTTGCCGAGCTCCGGTCCGGACGTGTCGTTCCAGTTCCGGGTGATGAGGTTTTTACACGAATCAGGGAGCGGTTCGGGCGATGACATTTGATTTTCACCCGGAAGCAGAAACGGAATTTCTTGAGGCTATCGAATACTACGAAAACTGCGCACCGGGACTGGGAGAAGATTTCTCTCTGGAGGTCTTTTTCACGGTACAGAATATCCTGTCCTATTCTCACGCATGGCCGGTTGTTGAAGATGATGTCCGCAGATGTCTGACCAGTCGTTTTCCCTACGGAATTCTATACAGCATTGAGTCCGATCGTATCTACATCCTTGCCGTCATGCATCTTCATCGGCATCCGGACTACTGGAAGTCCAGACGATAGGCGGGTAGCCTCTTTAATAATTAGGGACTGTCCCTAATTTCTTCTAATATCTTTCAGCTTGAGTCTTTTATTGCTGTAGTGAATTGTTGTGCAGGGGGTGCGTCATGAGAAGTGTTCTGTCTGTTAGCTTGCCGGAGAAAATGGCTATGGAACTGGATGTCTTTGCCAAGGAGACAGGAAGGAATAAAAGCGATATTGTGAAAGAGTCCGTGTGGGAATATTTGTGGGAGAACAGATTCCGACGCATGAAGAAACGTCTCAACCCCAAAGCCAAAGCAGCGGGCTTTATTACTGATGACGACGTTATCAAGGAACTGTTTCCTTGATAAATATGATCTATTATGCAAGATTACGAATGGTTATGGCTTATTCCTTGGCAATGAATGACAGGTAATACGAATTTTGACTGGAATCGGATAGATAATAAATCCGGCCACTCTCGCTCACATGCGGTGAACGACGGAACAGGGTGTTGAAGTGGGATTGATGAATATGGGCAGGGTCGCCAATATAAAATTTGAGAAGAAACTTATCGAACAATTCTGCATCAAATATCATATCGGGCGACTATCCTTTTTCGGATCGGTTCTCCTGCCGGATTTCCGGCCGGACAACGATGTGGATGTACTGGTGGAGTTTCAGCCCGGTCGGCGGGTTGGATATATCCGGCTGGCGGAGATGGAACTGGCGCTTTCCGACATCCTGGGACACAAAGTGGACTTGCGGACACCGGCGGAGTTAAGCCGGTACTTTCGGGATGAGGTCATGGTAGAAGCGGAGGTTCAGTATGTCGAATCCTGATATTGTCCCTCGGAAATCCCCTGGATGGTCATCGTGACCATGCGAAATCGACTGATCCATGCCTATTTCGATGTCGATCTTGATCGCGTATGGGATACGATCATCGACGATCTGCCGCCCCTTATCCACGAGTTGAAAATGATTCCGTCGATGGAGAATGGGAGATAAAGGAAACAGGGAAGATATAGATGGAAAAATAAATCTGTCCCCTTTTATCCTAAATAATTGAAAGAGTTTCCGGATGGCAAAAAATTACATTTATCGGATGGATCATGATACGGGTTTTGCCCCGCATGTTGAAAAGAAACTTTGTTGTTTAAGTGGTTGCAAGAATAATACAATTGAAAAATGGGCTCAAGAAGGAAGTTGGGTAATTGGAATTGGAGGCAACAATACGAATAAGCCTAACAAACTAATTTATGTAATGGAAGTTGTCAAAAATCTCACATATCCAATTTTCAAGAAGGAATATCCTGATAGCAGTAAGTATTTAACACCCCCAAAAGCTGGATCTAATGTTCTTATATCCAAAAACTTTTGGTATTTCGGTGAGAAGGCGATTTGTTTACCAAATGGCCTAAAGCACATTATTATTGACAGATGGGGATGCAAATGTGTTCCCGATAATGATATTAATAAATTGATAAAATATTTAAGGGAAACCCACAGCTCTGGGATTATTGGAACACCAAATAATCCCGATAAGACACAAGCAAAAAGGAGCTGCTAATGAAAATCATATTAAGCCGCAAAGGGTTTGATTCTCAGTTCGGAGGATTTCCAAGTCCTATATTTCCAGATGGCAGACTGGTTTCCTTGCCAATTCCCAATAAAAGAGATGAGATTTCATATTCATGCCTCGTTGTAAGTGAAGGTGAAAACTATTATGATTTGATGATGGGTTTAAAAGGTCAGGTAAAATATGATAAAAAGTGGCATTGTTTGACGAAGAAGACAAAATGCCATTTAGACCCAGATTTATACGGTGATATTATTCCTCGTAAAAAAGACTGGAAACCAAGCTTTGGTCAAATACATGCAGCCCAGACCCATTTACGGAATGAAGGTGTTGAAAAAGGTGATGTTTTCCTGTTTTTTGGAACATTCAAGAAAACGGCTCATATCGATGGACAATTAAGGTTTGTTCGAAATGATAAACCACAGCATATCATCTTCGGGTATCTTCAAATTGAGGAAATTTTAGAAGTTGATGAGAGAAAGAAATGTCCTGAGTGGATGGGAAATCATCCTCACATTTGTGAAAGAAGACGAAAAGAAAAAAACAATTCCATTTATATTGCCAGAGACAATCTTACTTGGAATTCGAAACTGAGGGGTGCAGGCACCTTTTTATTTAATGAAAAGCTGGTTTTGACAAAAGAAGGATTCACCAAATCGAGATGGAATTTGGGAGATATTTTTAAACAAGTGAAGATAAGTTGCCACTCAGATAAAAACTGGAAACCAGAAGGATACTTCCAGACGAATGGCATCGGTCAGGAGTTCGTTGTTCATGCAGACAAGCAAGTGGAAAAATGGATGAAAAATATAATCAATCTGCCCCAGTCTGCCTCAGTTTTAAATAGCCATATTGCCATCTAACGACACTCCATGATAACTATTTATATCACCTCGATAACCAATTTAACTAGGCGGACTGAGACATTATTCCATTCAATTCGCAATTCACAACGTCAAGGCTTTACAAAGTCGTTTGCTTGTAGATGAAAGAAAACATCACCATGAAGCGATATATATTTCCAAATTCGGATGTACACATGAACCTGATGAACAAGTTTTTTTACTTCCGGCAGGACCAGATGGGATCTTAGGTGAAGATAATAATTTGCGGTTGCGGTCCCGGTTCTCCCGATTACCTCACGCTGGCCGTCCACCGGGAGGTGGCGGGGGCGGCGGTACTCGTGGGTGCCCAAAGGCTCCTTGATCTTTTCCCCGCCAGCGGGGCTGATGAAATCGCCGTGGGCGCCGATATTGAAGGGATCTTGAAAATTATTGAAAGCCTCTGGCGACAGCAGCAGGTCGTTGTCCTAGTGACGGGCGACCCCGGCATCTCAAGCCTGGCAAAGCCCGTTATCAAGCGCTTTGGCCGGGAGGCGTGTTTCCTGATTCCGGGAATCAGTTCCGTACAGGTGGCCTTTGCCCGCCTCGGCCTCGACTGGACGGATGCAAAGATCATCGACGCCCATGGCAAGAACCCGGAATACGCCCCGGACGAGTTGGGAAAGGAGAAAAAGCTTGCCATTCTGGGGGGTAGGCAGGAGGCCTCCGCCTGGGTTCAGTCATGCTGCCGGCGCTGGGGCGACGATCACCGGCTCTTCTGCTGTGAGAATCTCTCCCTTCCCGGGGAAAGAATCAGCGAGGTGACGCCGGAGGATTTGGATGGATCTGTGCTGTCGTCACTGACGGTATTTCTGCTGATTCGCCGGGACTGCTTGTGATAACTAACCCAGGGCGCGTGTCCCTCCTCTCGACAGCTTTTATGCAGGGTAGAATTTGATCCCGGAGGGGGATAATCCGTTCCGGCGATAACGATAAAGTTTTGCGGAGCTTTTTTTCGGAACCCCTTTTGGGGGGAGGTATGAAAAACACATTTTTTTCATGTATCGTGAATTCGCAAATAGTATCAATGGTTTGACTTTGATGAATTATTCATCTTTTTTTGGAGTGGAAATAAGTGAGCGATAAAATTATATTTGGCACATTGTACGGGATCGGCGTCGGTCCCGGAGATCCGGAGTTAATGACGGTGAAGGGGGCTTCCCTCCTCGGGGAATGCCGGTATCTCTTCGTTCCCAAGGCCCGGACGGAGGCGAACAGCCTGGCTCTCTCTATCGCGAAGCCGTATCTGCGGGAGCATGCGGAGATTCATGAGCTTGTCTTTCCCATGTCCGCCGATGAAAAAGAGTTGTCTGCCCATTGGCGAAAAAACGCGAGTGAGATCAGCGATATACTTTGGAAAGGGGAAGACGCCTGCTTTATCACCCTGGGCGATCCCTTTCTGTATTCGACATTCATTTACCTGGTCCGGGAACTGCGTCAGCTCCGGCCTGAAGCCCGGATCGTCTCGGTTCCGGGGGTGACGGCATTCAGTGCCGCTGCCTCCCTCTGCACCTTTCCCGTGGGAGAGGGTAGAGATGGGGTGACAATCATCCCGGCAGTGGAGGATATCGAACATATTCGGCGGATCTTGCAAGATAAGGGAACGGTAATCCTTATGAAAATAGGCAAGCGCCTTCGGGAAGTAATCGATCTGCTTGAGGAAGAAGGTGTTATTGATGGGAGCGTCTTTGTGTCCCGGGTGGGAATGGCGGATCAACGCCTCGAGACGAATCTCCGCGGTTTGCGGGATGCCGCCCCGGAGACCGGGTATTTGTCCATAATTCTTGTTCATGCCAAAGGGGGAGGAGCCATATGAAGGTCTTTTTTGTCGGTGCGGGACCGGGGAATCCGGAGCTTCTCACCGTCCGGGCCGATCGCCTGTTGAGAAACTGCCGGATCTGCATCTATGCCGGTTCCCTGGTCAGCCCTGCCGTCGTGGCAGTCCTTCCTGATAACGCTGAACGGCACAATTCGGCGGAAATGAATCTCGATGAGATCCTGGCGGTATGCCGGTCGGCCCGGGAGCGTGAGATCGACGTCATACGATTGCACTCCGGCGACCCCTCGATTTATGGCGCCATCAGGGAGCAGATGAACGGCCTCGATGAACTGGGGATCGCCTATGAAGTCGTTCCCGGAGTGAGCGCCTTTCAGGCTTCCGCGGCGGCCCTGAAGGTGGAACTGACGGCGCCGGAGATCGCCCAGACCATCATCCTGACCAGGACTTCGGGACGCACTCCCCTGCCGGAAGAACAGGATCTGGATAAGCTGGCCCGGTCTCATGCCACCCTTTGCATCTATCTGTCGGGGCATAAAGTCGGAGAAGTGACGGCGGCGCTGGTTCCCCACTATGGCCCGGATTGCCCGGCAGCGGTGGTTTATCACGCCTCCTGGCCGGACGAAAAGGTCGTTGCCGGGACCCTTGGGGATATTGCCGGAAAAGTTGAGCAGGGGGAGTTCGGCCAGACCTCCCTGATCCTCGTCGGCAGGGCTTTGGCCCGGGATATTCCCGCCTCAAAACTCTATGACGCCGCCTTTAGCCACCAGTACCGTAAGGGGAAACCCTCGTGAAGACGGCTTTTGTCACTCTATCCGACCCCGGGGCCCTGATTATTCAGCAATTGTCGGGAGATTTTCATGAGGCCCAGGTATTTCTC
>JANXZC010000036.1 GCA_025355725.1 Syntrophus sp. (in: bacteria) | reverse complement strand
CCAATCGCACCTTTCAGGGGTCCGATAACAGACTGGTCTTTTTTTCTCATCATCTACACCATCGTCGGCCTCAATCGCCAGATCATTATTGGCAATCCGGCCCTGATCCTCCCGGTGGCAGCTATCGCCTTTCTCAGTATTTTTGTCCTTGGTTATTTGATTGATACCGTAGGCAGACTGATCCGGGTGGAAAGAAAGACCCTGATCAGCCTCACCCTTCTCGGTACGCTGAAGAATTATGGCCTCTCGGGGGGACTGGCCCTGGTTTTTTTCAATCGAGAATCCTCCCTTCCCTCGGCAGTATGTTCCATTTTTCTGGTTTTTTTTATTATCTGGATGGATCACCGGCAGAAAAGAAGCAAACCTGTGATCGTTTAAAAACTATCAAGAGGAGGGTCTGTCCATGATGGATTATCCGCTGCTGCTGAGGACATTGCTGCTACGAGGGGCGAAATATTTCCCCAAAAAGGAGATCGTCTCCGTCTTTCCGGGCGAAATCTTTCGTTATACCTACGCTGACTACTACCGGCGTACCTGTCAGCTAGCTCACGCCCTCGCCTCATTGGGAATCAAAAAGGGGGATCGGGTCGCCAGCCTCGCCTTGAACAACCACCGGCATCTGGAGTTATATTTCGGCGTCCCCTGCATGGGAGCAACCCTGCACACAGTCAACTTTCGCCTGCCCTCCCATCATCTGGCATATATCCTCAACCATGCGGAAGACGAGGTCCTGTTCATCGACGAAGATCTTCTTTTTTTCGTCGAACTGGTGAAGGACCAGCTAAAGACGGTCAAACATTTCGTGATCATGAACCAGAGCGGTGTAATGCCCCCGACTTCCCTTGCCCCGGTCTATCAGTATGATGAATGGATCGCCAGGTTTCCGGACCATTATGATTTTCCCGAGGATCTGAGTGAATGGGACCCGGCCCTGCTCTGTTACACCTCCGCAACCACGGGGGACCCGAAAGGGGTCGTCTATTCCCACCGGGGAATTGTGCTCCATACCTACGCAGCGGGGCTTACTCTGCGCGCTACGGAGGAGGACTGCATGCTCCATGTCGTGCCCATGTTTCATGCCAATGCCTGGGGAATTCCCTTCCTGGCCGTGGGATTGGGATGCAAGCAGATCCTGCCGGGACGGGAAGTCATCAATATGGAGGTCCTGTGCCGTATTATCGCGGCAGAAAAAGTCACCTTTACCTGCGGTGTCCCGACGATCTGGATGATGCTTTTCGATTACCTGGAGAAGGGAGGATGGCATGATTTTTCTACTCTCAAGGGAATCGCTTCCGGCGGCTCCGCTCTGCCCCGCCATCTTCTGGAACAATTCAACGACAAATACGACTTCCCCATCATCCAGGCTTACGGCATGACGGAAACCTCGCCCCTGGCCCTGGCGGCCATTCCCAAGAGCTACATGACCGACTGGTCAGCGGCAGATAAGTACCATGTCAAGGATAGTGCGGGACTCCTCGTCATGGGATTGGAGATGAAGATCGTCGATCATGGGGATAATGAGGTTATTGCGGATGGCAAACACTGGGGAGAAATCCTCCTGCGGGGTCCCTGGATTGCCGGGGAATATGACCGCGATCCGGGGCGCACGGCGGCCACTTTTGCGGGCGGCTGGCTCCATACCGGTGATGTGGGCGCCATTGACGAGGAGGGCTACGTTCGTCTGGTGGACAGGACAAAGGATCTGATCAAGAGCGGGGGCGAATGGATTTCCTCCATGGATCTGGAAAACGCCATTATGGCCCATCCCCGGGTGGCGGAAGCGGCCGTCATCGGCATCGCCCATCCCAAGTGGCAGGAAAGACCCCTGGGCTGTGTGGTTCTAAAGCCCGGCGAAACTGTGACGGGTGAGGAGTTGAAGAGCTTTTTGAAAGACAAGGTCCGCGCCGCCTGGTGGATTCCTGACGAGTTCGTCCTTCTCGATCAGATTCCCAAGACCAGCGTGGGCAAGTTCAACAAAAAGGAACTTCGGGAGATGGTTGCCGACGGACGCATTAAAATCCCTTGCCAACCATGATATTCGTTGTTACTTTAACAAACAAATTCAAACCTGAATAAGAAAGGAGTAATCTCATGGCAATTATTTTCCCCGAACTACCTTATGGAAAGGATGTCCTGGCGCCCTATATCAGCGCCACAACCCTTGAATTCCACCACGGCAAGCATCACAAGACCTATGTTGACAATGCCAACAAGCTGCTGGCGGGAACGGAGCTGGAAAATGCTTCCCCCGAAGATATCGTCCGGAAAACGGCGGTTGACAGTGCCAAGGTCGGCATTTTCAACAATGTCGCCCAGGCCTGGAACCATTCCTTTTACTGGCAAGGCATCAAGCCCAACGGCGGAGGACTTCCGACCGGTGAGATCGCCGGAAAGATCAACGCCGCCTGGGGGGCGTATGATAAATTTGTGGAAGAGCTTAAAAACGCCGGCGTCACCCAGTTCGGAAGCGGCTGGGCTTGGCTTGTTCTTGAACAGGGCGCCCTCAAGATCGTCAAGACCGCCAATGCCGACAATCCTTTGACCAAGAACATGAAACCCCTTTTGACCATCGACGTCTGGGAGCACGCCTATTATCTCGACTACCAGAACCGTCGCGCCGATTATTTAGCTGCCTTCATTGACAAATTGATCAACTGGGATTTCGTCAACTCAAACCTGGGCTGACATTTTTATATGTAGATCCCCCTATCCCCCCTTTGCCAAAGGGGGGATAAGTGGTATTTCTATGCTTCGTTGTGCCCGTTCCGGGCATGTGGGTTAGAAGGACGAGGTTAGGCATTGGAAGTGAGCTTTATGCTATATTTTGAGGCCTGACCCCAAATTTTGCGGTGGATTCCTGATCAAGTCGGGAATGATAAAACGACGGGCATTTGCATTATGAGCGAAAAACCCAAGCCTCATTATCATGGGCACCGTCAACGTCTCAAGGACAAATACATTGAAGCAGGTCTGGAAGGCTTTCACGATTACGAAATCATGGAGTTCCTCCTCACCTATGGACTCCCGCAAAAAGATATAAAATTACTGGCCAAGGAGCTCCTCAAGGAATTCGGTGGCCTTAAGGGGGTTATTGACGCCGACGTCGAGGAACTCTGTCGGGTAAAGGGCATCGGTTCTCACACCGCCATTCTGATCAAACTTGTCAAGGATATCGGGTCATTCTACCTTTTGCAGAAGGCGCAGGACCGTCCTCAGGTATCTTGCACCACCGAACTACTCAATTTCTGCAAGACTTCCATGGGGGCCTTGAAGGACGAAGAATTCCGGGTTTGCTACCTCGACGCCCAGAACAAGATCATAACCTTTGAAACCATCCAGGAGGGCGTCGTCAACCAGGCCGTTGTCTATCCTCGTAAGGTCCTGGAAAAGGCCCTTCAGTGCAAGGCCTCGGCGATCATTCTGGTTCACAATCATCCCTCCGGCCATGTACGGCCGTCGGATGCAGATATCCGCCTTACCAGGACGATCCAGGAAACAGCACGGACACTGGATATCCTCGTTCACGATCACATCATTATCGGAGAAAACCGTTTTTTCAGTTTCCGGGAAGAAGGTCTGATGACCTGAGGTTCCGGCTTAAAAGGGGACGGGGGGTGTTTCTTTATTAAAAAAGGATCATCCCCGGGCTATGGACAACCCCAGGATGATCCCAATATATTAAGATGACCGGTCAGAAATCGAGGCAGTTTATTTCTGCTGATCGACCTTTTCCTTCAACTCTTTGCCTACCTTGAAAAAGGGGAGCTTTTTGGGAGATACCTTAATATTCCTTCCCGTCTTCGGATTTCTTCCCGTATAGGCTTCATAATCACGGACCACAAAGCTTCCCAGCCCGCGAATTTCAATTCGTCCACCCTTTTTCAATTCTTCGGTGAAACCTTTGAAGATAAGATTGACGACCTCTACGGCCTTCTTCTCAGTAATATTCTCTTTCCTGCTTACAGCCTCAATCAATCCCGACTTATTCATTCCTTCCTCCTAGAAAATTGCGAAAGACAAGTGTCATTCCAAATAACGTGATAATATAGCTTACTTTTTGGCCGACTATTATTTATTTTATTGCGAATGTCAAGATATTTTTGAATTTTTTTTAGTAGTGCTCCGCTCTTTCGGCAGCAGGCATGCTGCTACCTCCTGGGGAGACAGAAATCGACTCTGCCCTTCCTCCAGACCTTGCAGCGTTAATTCCCCAATAGCGGTGCGGATGAGACGAATGACAGGAAGCTCTAAATATTCAAAAACCCTCCTGAGAATACGGTTTCGCCCCTCCCTGATCGTGATGTCTATCCAGCAGCTCTTGTCATTCATTCTCCCGACCTGAAAGCGAAGCGGCCGAAATGGACCATCTTCCAAATCAAAGCCCTTCTCCAGGCGCCGAATCTCTGACGCTGTAATATTGCCTTTGACCTTGACCAGGTAGGTCTTTTGCTGAAGAAAACGGGGATGCTGAAGACTAAAGGCCCAATCACCGTCATTGGTGAACAGCAGCAGCCCCTCGGAGTCGTAATCAAGCCTCCCTACCGGGAAAACCCTTCCTGCCTCCTCTGGAAGCAGCTTCGTGACAACAGGCCTTCCCTCCGGATCTTTCATGGTCGTCACATACCCCCGGGGCTTGTTCAGCATGAGGTAAACCTTGTCAGGCTGGGGACCAACCAACCGTCCATCCACGCGGATCTCGTCGTCTCGATGAACCCTGACCCCCATCTCTTTGATGACCTGATCATTGACCATCACCCTGCCCTCACGGATCATCTCTTCCGCCGCCCGGCGGGAGGCAATCCCTGCCCCAGCAAGAACCTTCTGCAGCCGCTCCCCCGGTAAAGACCCCTTTCCGGATATTTTTTTCCCCATAGCCATTTCTGATAACCTCATTTTGTGACAACCTCACAAAAAGCTCAAAATTTACCTCCTCCTTTGAGGGGGAGAAGGGTAATAATGTGTTTTTACGAGTCCGTTATTTTGTTAAATCTTTCAGTTCTCCCATGGTCGGCAATTCGGACAGATCCTTAAGGCTGAAGACCTCCAGAAATTTCCTGGTCGTCCCATAAATCATGGGCTTTCCCGGCACGTCCTTCCTGCCCACCATCCGGACAAGCTTCCTTTCCAGGAGGGTTCGCAGGGGACGGGAAACATCTACCCCCCGCAGCCGCTCCACCTCCGCCTTTACGACTGGCTGCCGGTAGGCAATGATCGCAAGGGTTTCCAAGGCAGCAGTGGTGAGCGCAGCCGATCGGATGCCTTTCAGCTTTGCGATCCACGCCGACAATTCCGGTCTGGTCCGGAATTGATACCCCCCGGCTACCTCCTGGAGATAAAAACCACCGTGCCGCACACCGTATTCACTCATCAGTTCGCTAAGATGGGCTGTAATATCCTGGCGATTGAGATTTCTCTCCTGAAATATCTCGACAATCTTATCAATTGTCAGAGGCGTTTCCGAAGCAAAAATCAACCCTTCGATTATGGCCTTGGTTTCATCCATGCTCTTCCTCTACAGCTACAGCTAAAAACAGACGGATCACCCCGAAAGGTCCCGCCTGACAGATACGAATCATCCGCTGCTTGACCAGTTCCAGTAAGGCCATGAAGGTATAGATGATCAGGCGCCGACTCAGCTTACCGTTCAGGAGCTCTGTAAAAGTCAGGGATTGACGCTCCCGCAATTGATCCATAATCTCATTGATCCGGTCCGCCAGGGAAGTCCGGTCCAGGTCAATTTCCATCAGTTCCGGTTGCCCCAGATTGCCGAGAATCTTTCGAAAGGCATCCACCAGTTCAAACAGACCGATTTCCTGCCACTCCAGGTGGTCATCATCGCCTGGCGGCGGCGCCTCCACCGGGGCAGATCCCCTTATGAAGACGTCCCTTTCGAGAACTTCCCTCGCCTGTAAGGACTGGGAGGCATTCTTGAACTCCTGATATTCCAGGAGTTGCTGCACCAGTTCCTGACGGGGATCGCCCTCCTCTTCCCCCTCCTCAGGCGCCTCAGGCAACAACAGCTTCGATTTGATATGAACCAGGGTCGCCGCAAGGACGAGATATTCACCCGCCAGATCAAGATTCAACGTCTTGAGAATATCTATATACTCAAGATATTGTTTAGTAATCAGGGCTATGGGGATGTTGTAGATATCAAGTTCGTTCTTCTTGATCAGATACAACAGCAGATCCAGAGGACCTTCGAAGATATCGAGCTTGACCTCATAATCCATAACTGATCTTCATGGCCGTCCGGACTTCGTCCATCGTCTTTCTCGCCACCGCTGCTGCCCGAGTATCGCCGTCAGCGATAATGTCCCGGACTTCCTGGAGATGATTCCGATAATAGGCCTGCCGTTCATGAATGAGGCTCATTCCGCTTTGAATGCCCGCTCCGAGGATCTTTTTGCAGTCTGTACAGCCAATCCCTGCGCTTCGACATTGCTCTGCGATCTCACTTGTTTTTTCCAGGGGCGTGTATAGCTCGTGAAAGGTGAAAACATTGCACAATTCGGGACGGCCCGGGTCCTTGCGGCGTTGCCGCTGGGGATCGGTATACATGGCGCCGACCTTCTCCTTCAAAACATCCCCGGTATCGCTCATGTAGATGGAATTCTCATAGGACTTGCTCATTTTCCTGCCGTCGATCCCCAATAGTTTCGGAATCTTCGTCATTAAAGGCTCGGGGGCGGGAAATATTTCCTGATAAAGAAAATTGAAGCGCCGGGCGATCTCCCGGGTCAGCTCGATATGGGGCAACTGATCCACCCCTACGGGCACACCATAGGCCTTGTACATGATAATATCCGCCGCCTGGAGGACCGGATAGCCCAAGAAACCTAAATTGGAGAGATCTTTACTTGTCAGCTCCGCTTTCATCTCCTTGTAGGTCGGGTTTCTTTCCAGCCAGGGCAGGGGGGTGATCATGGTAAGGAGGAGAAACAGCTCGGCGTGCTCCTTGATGTTCGACTGGATGAAAAGGGTGCTTCTAGCCGGGTCCAGACCGGCGCTCAGCCAGTCAATAACCATATCTATAATGTTATCGGCTATCTCACCCGTCTCGGCATAATCGCTCGTCAGGGCGTGCCAGTCGGCGACGAAATAAAAACATTCATAGGCGCCGTCGTTCTGGAGATCCACCCAATTCTGAAGCGCCCCGTGCAGATTCCCCAGATGTAGCTTACCTGTCGGCCTCATGCCGCTCAAAATTCTCTTCAGTGCCACTGAACCTCCGCAAAACGTGTTAATGTGCCCGCTGCATAACAGAAAGACCATCCCCTGTCAAGGCGAACAGGGGTCAGACTTACTTATTGACATTCGACGGTGATTCTGCTACCCCCCCTTCATGGCAAGAAAAACAAGGATAGAATTCAAGGATGCCCTCTACCATGTAATAACACGTGGTAATCAGAAGCAAAATGTATTTCAAAACAGCGATGATTTCTCTCGCTACCTTACTATATTGTCAGCCTACAAAGAGCGGTGTGGGTTCATTCTCCACTCCTATGCTCTCATGAGTAATCATGTACATATATTGATCGAAACGCCAAAAGTCGCTCTCTCAAAGATCATGCAGGGCATCAACCAAAGCTACACCATGTACTTCAACAGAAAGTACGGTACGGCCGGACATCTGTTTCAGGGCAGATATAAAGCGATTCTCTGCGATCGTGATCGATACCAGCTTAGTCTCGTGAAATATATCCACCTGAATCCGGTGAGAGCCGGAATAGTTGAGGCCCCTGAAGAATATCTCTGGAGCAGCCATCAATATTATCTGCTACCTGATGATGAAGCAGGCATTGTCGACACAGAATCGGTCTTAGGGATGTTTTCAGAAGATAAGGAAGCGGCATATTGCCTCTATATAGCTTTTATGGAAGCAAACATTTCAATTCCAAGGGAAGATGTTTACCGTACCGTTGAGCAAAGGATATTGGGGGATGAGCATTTTGTCGAGAAGGTGCGTAAAGAGACTGATTTGAAGGTTCAAACAAGGAGGCGCCATCGGGAATATGCATTAGAAGAAATCGCCGGTGCAATAGAAGGAGTCTATGGGATATCGCTTGAAGAGATACGTTCAATCAGCAAATCACACAGGCTTTCCAGAGGAAAGGTAATGATGAGCCTGGTTGCCCATGAATACGGATATAAGGGCAGGGAGATAGCTGAATTCATCCATAAGGACCCCGTTGTCGTAACGCGGCACCTCAAAGAGATGGTGGCTTCAGAAAAAGAAATTGAAGGAGTGGTAATCGCTCTCAAGAATAATAAACGTCAATAAGTCTGCCCCCTGTCATTTCTTCTTCAAAATAAAATACAGTTCTCCGCTTTCCTTCATGGCCCCGGCGGTCCTTTCCGCCTTCTCGCCGGTGCCGCAGAAAAGATCAGCCCTCCCCGGACCTTTAATGGCGGCGCCCGTGTCGTGGTTCAGGACGAAGCGGGAAAAGGACTGCCAGGATGAAATCCTTCCCTCCTCGTCAAAAACAGGCTTCCGTGTTCTGATCAAGGCCAGGGCCCCTCTTGGATAAATGTCGAGATCGGTGGCGATGGACCTTCCCGCCACCAGGGGTAGATTCAAGGCCCCCAGGGGACCTTCCGTGGCGATCCTAAAGAAGACATATCGTTCGTTGTAATTCATCAATTCCTGGCGCTCCTCAGGGTGATCAAGAAGAAACCTTTTCATCTGTTCATAAGACTTTCCGTTCTCCTTTAAAAACCCCTTTTCAACCATCATGCTGGTCAACCCCCGGAATGGCCATCCGTTGGACTGGGCGTAGGTAACATGGAGTAAGCGGCCTTCGGGAAGCCGGATCTTTCCTGAGCCCTGAACATGAAGCACAAAGAGGGCAACAGGATCGTCGACCCAAGCGATCTCCAGTCCCCTGCCGGCGAGAATACCGTTCTCATCAATTTCCCTGCGGCTGAAATGGGGAACCACATTCCCATTATGTAATCGTCCCACATACTTATCACGCCCATCTTGGCCATCAGCACGATCCACCGGTATGATTACTGTTTCGTCGGGGGTTTTGTACAGGGGATATCGGAAGCGATCTGTTTTGGTCCGTGATCCCTCCAGAATCGGCTCGAAATACCCCGTAACAAGTATATTGCCCTCAACTCCGGCCCGGGCCGTACCTGACGCCGCTCTGACAAGGATAAACTCTTCCCTGATCGTCCTTTCTAATTCCTCCGATGTCATATCTCGCTTCATGATCCTCAGGAATTTCTCAAGTCCGTCGATCATTTCCCGGGAGGAATAGCACTGATCACGCAAACAGTACGACCCTTTGGAGCCTGCCTTTTCGAAATATTGAATACTCAAGGCAACGGCTTTTTCCAGGGAATCAAGATCGAGATCATCCAGTTGCCCCGCAGCCTGGACGGAAGCAAAAGGGGGCTGACCGCCCTGGGATTCATCTCGGGGCATTTCCGAAATGGGCGCACACCCGGCAAGAAAAAAGGCCGGAAACAAGATCAGGAAGATGATGATCCTTTCCCGTACCTTCATAATTCAATGATCATCGCTATTTCATCACAGTAGTCTGGATACTTCGAACAACGGAAGCAGTCTGTCCATATCTTTTCTGATAGGGAGGAACGGTCCACGACATGGAACCCTACATGTTGAAAAAATTCCTTTTTGTAAGTAAGCGTAAAGATTCTAAATAGTTCCAATGTTATCGCCTCGGATATGCAGGCCTCGACGAGGATTCTGCCGATGCCATGACGGCGGTAGGCTTCATCGACATAAAGGGAGCGAACCTCGGCCAGGTTCTCCCAGATAATATTCATGGCGCATACCCCGGTAATCAGTTGATCCTGCTCATCATAATAGACAAAAAAGTCGCGGAGACTGCCGTAGATGTCCATCAGGGAACGGGGAAGGATCTCCTCCTTGCTGGCAGAGACATTGATCATCTTATGAATTGTTTTAACGTCGCCAACTTTGGCTTTTCTCAGCATGATTCACTCCTTTGCGCCATCATGAGCATTTCCCGGGCATGCTTCCTCGTTGTATCCGTCATCTCCAGGCCACTGAGCATCCGGGTAATCTCTTCAATCCGCTCTTCTTCCGACAGCGCCTGAACCATCGTCAGGGTCCTGTCCCCGGCAACAGTTTTCGTCACCAGATAATGACGGTCCCCGAAGCAGGCAATCTGGGGAAGATGGGTGATGCAGAGGACCTGATGGCGCCCGGCAACATCCTTTATCTTTTTACCTACAATCTCCGCTGTGGCGCCGCCGATGCCGCTGTCCACCTCATCAAATACCATGGTCCCCACGAAACCTGTCCGGGCCAGAACATGCTTCATAGCTAGAATCACCCGCGACAATTCACCGCCGGAGGCGACGCGCTGAAGTGGTTTGGGTGCTTCTCCCGGATTCGCCGAAAGATGGAACTCAATCCGGTCTAAACCTTTGGGGGTAAAGGAATCCTCCCTTTTATCCCCTTCCTTGAAGACGACCTCGAAGACCGCCGCTTTCATCCTCAGGGCATGAATTTCTCTCTCGATATCCTTCTTTAAGCGCCGGGCGGCGGCATGGCGAGCCTCGGACAGCTCCCGGGCCTTTTTCTCCATATCCTTATAAACATCCCTCATGGTTATGTCTATCTCTTCAATGGCCTCCCCAATGGAAACAATATTTTTAAGCTCTTCTTCCATGTCCGCTTTTTTCTGTATCACCTCAGCGAGGGAGGGACCATGTTTCCGCTTCAATTTGTGGATGAGTTCCATCCGGTCTTCAATGTGTTCCAGGCGCCCGCCGTCGAAAGACAATTCCCCGGCATAATCCCGCAGGACATAGGCGGCATCCTCCAGGCGGTAGTAGCTGTCATCCAGATCCGTTTCCTTGATCTTCAGCCGGGAATCAATCTTTTTAATGTCTCCAACGGCAGCGATGACACTTTTCAGCTCTTCGAGGAGTGACCGCTCCCGACCATAAAGGATGTCATGGGCTGCTGTTGCACGTTCCATGAGTTTCTGGACGTTCATGAGAACCGTCTTTTCCTCAGCCAGGGAAACGTCTTCTTCCGGCAGAAGTTCCCCTTCCTCAATTTCCCGAATCTGAAAACGAAGGAAGTCTTCCCGTTCTTCCCGCCGCCGGTTGGCGGCCTCCAGGGACCGGCGCTTCTCCTTCAGGGATTGAAAGCGGCTATAGAGAGCCTCGTAATCGCTCCTTAAACCCAGATGCTCGCCAAAGGCATCAAGAATATCTATATGGTTCTCTTCCTTCAACAGGAGTTGATGCTCATGCTGTCCACAGATATTGATCAGGGATTCACCCAGTTCGGCAAGCATGGCGAGGTTGGCAAGATTTCCGTTGATATACACCCGGTTCTTTCCCGAACGGGAGATTACCCGCCGCACCAGGAGATCCTCATTCCCATCCATTCCCCAGGCAGCGAGTTTATCCCGCAGTCCGTCCCCATCTTGAAGATGAAACAGGGCTTCTACGGTCGCCGTGTCCTCGGCGGAACGGATCATATCGGTCGACGCCCGATCCCCCAACAAGAGACTGACCGCCCCCATGATGATGGACTTACCCGTCCCGGTCTCTCCCGTAAGGATATTAAGCCCCCCGCTGAATGTTACATTCAAGGCATCGATAATGGCAAAATTCCGGATGGTAAGTTCGGCTAACATCGCTATTTGTCCTCAGTGAAGTTAAATGTCACTTTTCCGATTACCCGTGAGCCGCCCATGCCCTCTTCAGACGGCCCGGTTCAAACCAGCAGGCAATCCGCCCCAGCCAAGTTTGGAACGGAGGATCTCTAAATAATCACGGTGCGGCGAGGCAACCAGCATCGTCACATAATGGGATCTCCGGATCGTCATGACATCCCCCGACTTGAGGGTATGGAAAACCTGCCCGTCCAGGGTCACCGTGGCCCCTTGTTCCTTGGACCAGATTATCACCCGGATAGCTGCCTCGCCGGGGAGGATCACCGGCCGGTTCGTCAAGGTATGGGGGCAGATGGGATTGATGATTATGGAATCATGCTGGGGAAAAACGATCGGCCCTCCTGCGGAAAGAGAATAGGCCGTCGATCCCGTGGGGGTGGAAACAATGAGCCCATCTGCCTTGAAGGTATTGAGGTATTTGCCATCCACCTCCGTTTCCATCTCAACAATCCGGGAAAGGTTCCCGCGATTGATAACAGCGTCGTTAAGAACGGTCCGCTTTTTTACGACCGTCCCTTCGCTTTCCACCGTAACATCCAGCATCATTCGTTTCTCCGTCAGAAAACCTTGCTGCCGGAAGATCTCAAAGGCATCGATCATCTCGTTAAGGTTGACTTCCGTCAGATAACCGAACGCCCCCAGATTAATTCCCACAATCGGCACATTAAACTCCCTTACCGCCCGGGCCGTTCTGAGCATGGTGCCATCGCCGCCGAAGACGGCAATTATGTCCACCATCGCCGCCAGCTGTTTCCGGTCATATCCGGGACCGGCGCCGATGGCCTCGGCAATACCCTTGTCCAGATAGACCTCCAGACCTCGTTCCAGGCACCAGGTCCTGAGCCTCTGCGTATAGTCCCCGGCCTTTTCCTTGGCCGTATTGGCAACAATCCCGACTTTTTTCACCTGAAAACACCCCCGCGAAGGATATTTTCACAATCCCGGGCGATATCAAGGACCAGCGTACCTGCCGAAGGGAGATCCCTGATCGCCCCCACCGCCTGTCCGATCTGAAGTTCCCCTTCCTCCAGATCGCCGTCAAACATGCCGATTTTTGTCCTTTTCTCTCCGATAATCCGGAGGAGCTCTTCTTCCAATGCCCCTTGCTTCTCCGCCTCGAATACTCTTTCAAACCAGGTGTTCTTGATGACCCGGGCCGGTATGAGCTTCCGAAGGATGAGAAAAGTATCGGTCGGAGAAGCATTGAGCATGGCCTGCTTGAAATGATCATGGGCGCTCGACTCTATGGTCGCTGCAAAGCGGGTGCCGATCTGGACTCCCTCCGCACCCAACGCCAGGGCCGCAGCCATTCCCCGGCCATCGTAAATCCCTCCGGCAGCAATCACGGGAAGCTTCACCGCATCCACCGTCTGGGGAACCAGGACCATGGTCGTAAGCTCATCTCGACCGTTATGGCCTCCGGCCTCAAATCCTTCCACCACCACGGCATCGACCCCCGCCTCCTCGCACTTGACGGCGAGATCAGGCGTCGCCGTGACATGGACCACCTTGATCCCCTGTTCCTTTAAGCGGTGGGTATATTTTTTGGGACTGCCGCCGGAGGTAAAGACAATCTTCACCCCTTCTTCCAGGATGATAGAGACCATTGCCTCGGCATGCTGGAAAAAGATGGGCAGATTCACACCCCAGGCACCTTGGGGATCTTCTTTCTTTATCTTGCGGATATGCTCCCGCAGCAGTTCCGGCGTCATGGAACCGGCGCCGATAAGGCCGACGGCCCCCGCCTTCGCTACCGCCGCGGCAAGGCGCCAGCCACTGACCCAGATCATCCCCCCCTGAATGATGGGATATTGTACACTGAAAAGATCCGTTATTCTAGTTCTGATCATGGGGCCCTCCTTTTGGAGACGGTTATCGCTGCTTCATATTCTTCTTTGACGTAGTCCGGCAAGGGGTTGACAAGGGCACCCTTCAGAATATCCTCCCCCGATCCCATTACCCCGGCGGTCCTGACCATCAATACCTGTTTGTAGGTTCTGGGAGGATAGACACGTTTCACCGCTTTCCTTTCCCGGTCAAAGTACTGAAGATAGCCCCGTCGCACCGTCCGACCATAGACATTCAGAGTAACGGCTATTTCACCGGAAAGGTTTTCCATCTGATGAATACCTGCGTTCAGGGGGAGAACGCAGGTAATTTCACCGGGCTTTAAGACCCTCGTAACTGTTTCCTCGAGTTCCGCATAACCCGCCACCGTGCCGTCATCCTGGCGCCGGAATTTGACTTCCTCAATGTCATTGATGAAGCTCGCTACGATGCCCCAGGATCCATGGTCATGAATCGCGTCTGCGGAAAAAGGCTCCCATATATAGGCCAGGACGAGAAAAGACTGATCGGGGCTTCGGTAAAGGGTCAATTCGTTTGGCCAGAGGGTCGGCTGCTGCTGTTTCAGCCATGATCTCTCGATTAGTGCCTCCTTCAGGAAATCCCGGAACCAGAGATCCGAGGAAATGAGCTCCTGAACGATGGGAATCCCTTTTTCGAGAGTTACGGAAATATTCTCATTCTTTTCTGTCAGCTCCTGAAAACGGTGACAGAATTTTTCAAAATCCTTGTGCACTTATATAACTCCTTAGATTTTTACATTGCCCCTACCGGGGCTCCCTGGCGCCATACCGCCGTAGGTGCTGCCAGGAACTGTAAGCCGGATCTTGGGGGTCGGCTGCCAAGGCTTCCTTTTCCCGGAGATATTTTTTCACGATCCCCGGCTGTTTGTATAGTTTTCGATCCTGTCCAATGGGGCAGACCTTGGTGCAGATTCCACAGGGATAAGTCCGACTTTTCGTCAGCTCTTCCGCCATTTCGAGACAAGCAGGTTTATTATAATCACCGATGAGGCAATCGTCACGAACCCGGAGCGCGTCCTTGGGACAACACTTCGCACAGGCCTCGCATTTTATGCAAAGGTCTTTTTCCATCAGGGGATCCGGAGGCAAGGCCAGGGCAGTAAATACTGACACCAATCGGACCCGGGGGCCGAATTCCGGGGTCAGCAGGCAGTGGCTGAGTCCGATATTGCCAAGTCCCGCGTATTTCGCCGCCATGACATGGCCAAAGGGAGCGCCGGGCCATTTTCTGAAAGCCTTGAGGCTGTTGTAGCCATCACGGCTGAAAAACGTGGCACCATGGCCGAGACGGTTCAGATACCGGGTAGTATCATAGGCCAGGCCGTCCAGTTTTATGTTGACCGTTTTGTACAACTCCATGTGGAGGACGGACGGCGTCGATTCCACAATGGGCAATGGCATGCCCATCCCCATAACGATGACGGTGCGGGTATGCTCCCATATACTCTGGGGACGAAACTCATCAGGCACAATCCCTTCCGTGACCCATCGCTCCACCGGGGCAAAACCGACAAGATCGGCACCCGCCTCCCGGCAGAATCCTTTTATATTTTGACTAAGATCTTGAATTTCCATAATTATTATCTACTTACAGGTTCATACTAACCCATTTCTTCCATGATGTAAACTACCCCCAAAACAACAACCACTCATGAAGAAATAAAACCCGTGACTTCTATGTCGGTTCTTTCAATTTCCATAATATGCCTCAGATGTGAGCCTCGGAAACGGCCCGCTGCAGAACGCTTTTTACATAAGCATTCAATGTCATGCCTTCACCAAGGGCATTCACGACCAAGTGCTTATGGAGCTCGGGATCAAGACGGATGTTGAATGTGCCCTTGAAGGGTTTTTCGGGTTCCCTGCCCTCTTCGACGCACATGTCTAGATAATCATCAACTCCATCCCGGAAATCCTTCACAAGATCGTCAACAGTCTTTCCCTCATAGGCGATATGAGCCTTTTTCATCCCCATAACGCGACCGTAGAAAAGCATATCATCTTGATCGAATTGAACATTCCCGGTGTACCCTTTATGCTGCAAAATATTTTTCATGGTGCAACTCCTATGTCTGTCAAAAATCCCCGTATCGTCTCTACCGTGCCTTTCGATATGACCTCAACCGGGTGCGGTGCATGAACATGAAGACTGTAATCACGGCACTTGAACCTTACACGAGACCCCTTGCCCTCTTTCATGATGGCACCGATCCCCAGAAGCAGCGAAACGGTTTCCTGCCAAGGAATATCTGATTTTATAGGCTTCTCAAAGATCATGGC
Organism: Syntrophus sp. (in: bacteria); assembly: GCA_025355725.1. Classification (GTDB taxonomy): domain Bacteria; phylum Desulfobacterota; class Syntrophia; order Syntrophales; family UBA8958; genus UBA8958. The sequence continues at coordinate 1,990 of JANXZC010000036.1, read as the reverse complement.
CAGGGTCTTTTTCTGTTTGGCGCTCATGGATCTCTTATGCCAGAAAGGATTACAGAATGCAAACTGATTTGTAGTTGCATTTTTTGTGTGAGAAATTGGCGATCTACGCTTTTACGTAATTTATTCAATGACACAAAAAAGGCTTATGCTTATCTATACAAATAGGACATTCCTATTTTGGCAAGAATAGGACATTTCTAAATTGGCTGGACAAAAGCCAAATAACTTTTGACTTACAAAATCACTTACCTTATGTATACCGATGATCAAAAACCTATTTCTTAATCAATCCCGAACTCTGAATGGAGGATTATATGAATAAAATCAATGTTATTCTAATCATCTTCATGTTTTTCCTTTGCAGCAAGTTTGCATTTGCCCAGGACAAGATGGTTATTATCTTTAACGATGGGAAATCACAGAAAGTCACACTTTCAAAACCCGCTTACACCATAAAAAGTATCAATTTCAACACTGAGATCTCCACGAAGAAAGGCAATAGCCTGATTGGTATCATAGCAGGCACATATGGAAGAAATTGCGGCGCACATACGGGAATACAACCGAGCATCTTGCTCAGGATTGCAATGGCAAGAAACATTGTGTCTACGTCATTGACTCCAAAATCATCGGCGATCCAGTTTTAGGCTGCAGTAAGGATTACATCGCCGAATGGCGCTGTGGTAACGATCAAACCCTACGCACCGCAATGGCTTCTCCTGAGGCTGGACTCAGAAAGCAGATTACTCTGATATGCCCATGATAATCAGTACGCCTTGAAGTCTCGTAAAACAAAAACAGGGCTCCTTTTCAGGACAATCCGGCTTTGTGGTTTCACCTATTGTATTTGCCCAAGGTTCGATGATCGAGAAATAAAGCCGTCATGGCCCTTTCCGGGATCGCTTCAATGCCCCTTAGATTCTGCCCCCCCTGCCTGTCCCATGCGCAGGGGCTCCCACACCAATATTCCATCACGTAACGGGTTTTCTTTCCCGCCCATCCCCCGCAAGCGTGAATGTTCATTGACTTTCTTTTTATCTGCGCTTATTGTTTCGGTCATGGAGGGCGTATCTCATGAGATCGGTATTGATGGCGACATTGATTATGGGGACCATGGCTATCGGTGGATGTGCACACAGCACCAAGGATATTGACTTAAGCAAAGTTGAGCCTGCTTGTGCGCAGCGATGTTCTATTTCGCATTCTCGGTGTGCCTCAGAGATGAATATGATGAGCAGTCCTATGATGAGCAAATGCAATGAGGCCTACGATACATGCGTAGGGACTTGTCCGGCTAAATAATACTCTTTCCTCCTGTTACCCATAAAAAAGGCGGATGCTCTCACACCCGGCCTGGCTATTGAAATTGAAATTTCATGCCTTGCGTTTATTGTGCTCCTGCATTCTCCGGTTCAATTCACCACAAAGTATTTCTTCCTCTTTTAGCAGCCTCAGCATTTCGGTGCTTGATATTTTCCCCTCGAGCAACATATCCTCTCTCTCGTAATTCCTGTCCGTAGCGCGGGTTAACTCATTCATTATCTCGCTCAGCTCCAGATCTTCTTCTGGATCAATTTCACTTAGTCGGACTCCTTCGCTATTTACCGCCATAACTTTTAACCTCTTTCCTTTCCGGTTCGTCCGACCAATACACATCACATCTTGCCTGGTTGCCTTTACGCTTTTTCCAGTATACTGAAGGTTCCCATTAGGGCGGTCAGCGCCCCATGGGTTCTTTTAGATCATTGCAGGAATACTTGGCGTGTTTTTTGAGAATTAAACTATGGGCTTCTATGTCTTATAGATGCGGCCATACTGTTGGAGGTCAAACATTGACCCCAACCTTGACCGCAGCAGGCTGTATCTTGCTGATTTTATTTGGCTATCATCAAATGGTGGAGGCGGGGTCTATCAAATAGAACTCATATCTATACGTAACACTTAAATTATTAAACTGCACAATTTCCAGCCAGCCCCCAAACACGCCCCC
>JANXZC010000006.1 GCA_025355725.1 Syntrophus sp. (in: bacteria) | reverse complement strand
CTCTCCAAGATCGAGGCCGGAAGGATGGACGTCAACCCGAAAACATTTTCCCTCCGTCTGACCCTGGAAAATATTATTGAGAGTATCGCCCCCCTTGCCAGGGAAAAGAACATAGAAATTTATCGGCACCTCCCCGAGGATCTGCCGCTTATCGAAAGCGATGAAATAAGAGTGTCGCAGATCCTGCAAAACCTGCTGGCCAATGCAGTCAAATTCACCGATGCGGGAAGGGTGGGCGTTTCTATGGAAAGCGATAAAGACAAGGTGTACGTCCGGATTGCCGATACGGGCATTGGGATCGCGGAGGAGTACCTCCCCTATATCTTTGACGAATTCCGACAGGTAGACGGGACATCGGCAAGAAGGTACGAAGGCACGGGACTGGGCCTGGCCATCGCCCGCAAGGCGGCACGGATGCTGGGCGGGGAAATCGCGGTGACAAGTGCCTCCGGTAAGGGGTCCACATTTACCCTGACCTTGCCCGTCGCTTGGCAGGGGACGGCGGCCGTCTATGAACCGATCGTCGGCAGGCAGCCGCCAGGTGTGAAATCAGTCCGCAAGACCATTCTCGTTGTGGACGATGAACCGGAAATGGCGGCAATGATTTCCCGTTACCTCCTCCAGGAAGGCTACAACACGCTAACGGCCACATCCGGGGCAGAAGCTTTGAAGCTAGCCGCCCGGGAGCGGCCTTTTGCCGTCACCCTCGATATCATCATGCCCGACATGGACGGCTGGGAGGTGCTGCAAGGATTGAAGAATAACCCCGAGACAAAAGAGATTCCGGTTATTATCGTCTCCATCGCAGAAGACATGGCAACGGGATTTGCCCTGGGGGCCATCGGCTATGTTACCAAGCCGGTGACCAAAACACTGCTCATCTCGGAGATACGGAAGATCGGCAAGCCGGGAACCCGCTCGATCATGGTTGTTGATGACAACGACCTGGACCGCCAACAAATCAGTCGGATCATCGAAGAGGAAGGACTAAAGACCATTATCGCCGAGGATGGCGCCGTCTGTCTGAAATTGATCAAAAAACGGATTCCCGATGTCCTGGTCCTGGACTTGATGATGCCGGAACCGGACGGCTTTGCCGTACTGGAGAAAATTCGCGACAACCCCAAAACCCGCGACCTGCCGGTTATCATCGTCACGGCCAAGGACCTGACGGAAGAGGAACGGAACAAATTGAGGGGAAACGTATCTGCCGTTCTGGAAAAAAGCGCCGCGAAATCGGAGACCCTCCTCGCAGAAATCAAAAGAATCCTGAGGGACCTGGAGGGCCTTCCAAAACACCCTGGGGCTGAATTATCGGCGGCTCCACCCCGAATTCTGCTGGTCGAGGACAACGAGGCGGCAATTATTCAGATCAAAGCGGTTCTCGAAGCTGCCGGTTATGTTGCCGCTGTGGCCAGAGGCGGACAGGAAGCCTTCGACTACGTTTCCCATACCATCCCCGACGGCATTGTTCTGGATTTGATGATGCCGGGGATAGACGGCTTTGATGTCCTAGAGAAGATCCGCGGCACTGGGGCCACGGCAAAAATACCAGTCCTGATCCTCACAGCCAAGGACCTGACACCGGAGGATTTCAAAAGACTCAGCGCCAACAATATCCAGCATCTCGTCCAGAAAGGTGATGTGGACAGGGAAAACCTGTTGTTTAAAATCAGTTCCATGCTCGGGACCCATTCAGGATTACAGGCGAGGCTTTATGAAGGAGGCGTCAGAAAAGAAACTGACGCCAATCCGGATGTTATTACACCGACGATTAAACATATAGAACATCATGCCGACACTCCCGCGATCCTGATTGTGGAAGACAATCCCGACAACATGACCACCATCAAGGCGGTTTTTCAGAACCACTACCGTATCCTCGAAGCGACGGACGGCGAAGAAGGCCTGCGGATGGCTGCGGAGGCGAGGCCAGATCTGATAGTCCTTGACATGGCCTTGCCGAAGATGGACGGCTATACCGTGGTGCGGCGCATCAAAACTAACATAGAGCTGAGTCAGATTCCGGTAATTGCCATGACCGCCCAGGTCATGAAAGGGGACCGGGATAAGATACTTGCGGCAGGCTGCGATGATTACGTCGCCAAACCGATCGACCCGGAAGATTTCCTGAAAAAGATCGGGAAATGGTTGAAAGGATAAGAGACAGGGTCAGACTTACTTATTGACATTTGATTAGACATAGCTGAAGAAGAGACGATGGGAGAGGGAATGCAGAAAATACTGGCGATTGACGACAAATCGGACAATTTGGTTACCATGACCGCCTTGCTGAATAATTTGATGCCCTGCTGCACCATGATTACCGCCCAATCGGGAAGGGAGGGGATAGAAAAGGCCATATCCTGGTTACCAGACGTTATCTTACTGGATGTAAAAATGCCGGACATGGATGGATTTGAAACCTGCCGCAGACTGAAGGCCGAGAAAAGGACGAAACAGATCCCCGTGATTATGATTACGGCCATAAGGACAGACCCGCTGAGCAGAATCAAGGGCCTTGAGATCGGCGCCGACGCATTTCTTTCCAAACCGATTGATGAGCATGAACTGGTTTCACAGATCAAAGTCGCCCTCCGGATCAAAAAAGCTGAGGATGCCCTGAAGGAGGAAAGGGATTTCCTGGAAAAAATTGTTCAGGAAAGGACAACCACCCTGAGGGAGAGCGAAATCAAACTTCAAGCAATCTTCGATACCGTAGGAACAGGGATTATCATCATCGACAGAGAAACACAGGTCATAACTGAGATCAATCAGACGGCCGTGGACATGATCGGGCTTCCCAAAGAGAAGATTATCGGACACTCCTGCCATTCCGTGGTTTGTCCCGCCCAAATGGGCAAATGTCCCGTCAAAGATCTTGGTCAGGATATCGATCACTCTGAATGTAAGCTCCTTTGCGCTGATGGACGCCTAAAAGACATTCTGAAAACCGTTTATCCTATCATCATCAAGGGAAGAGACTATTACCTTGAAAGTTTTATCGACATTTCTGACCGCCTGCGGGCCGAAGAATTACTGAAGGAAGGTGAAGAACGATTCCATCAGATCTTCGATAATATGGCCGACGGTGTGGCGATTTACCGGGCAATTGATGAAGGCAGTGATTTTATTTTTGTAGATATTAACAGAAAAGGGCAACTGTCGAGTGCAATCAGCCACAGCAATGCCATCGGCAAACGGGTGACCGAAGTCTTCCCGGCAGTGGGAAAGATAGGCCTTCTGGACGTATTCCGTCAAGTCTGGCGGACCGGTGAGGCGCAACACCATCCCGTGTCATTGTATGAAGACCAACGTATCCAGCAATGGGTGGAAAACTATATATTCAAGCTACCTTCGGGGCTGATTGTGGCCCTTTACTCCGACATCACCGATCGCCGCAAGGCGGAAGAGGAAAAACAAAGTCTGGAGGAACGCCTGCAAAGAGCGGAGAAGATGGAGGCCCTGGGTACCCTGGCCGGCGGAGTGGCCCATGATCTCAACAACGTTCTGGGCATTGTCGTCGGCTACGCTGAAATGGTCCTTGATGACATGGATAAATCAAGCCCCATCAGGCATGAGCTTGAGAATATAATGAAGGGCGGCCAGAGAGCGGCGGCGATTGTTGATGATCTGCTGACCATGGCCAGAAGAGGCGTCCCGGGCAGGAAAGTCGTCAACCTGAACAGGATTATCGCCGATTGTCAAAAGTCGCCGGAGTTTGCGAATATATCCTTTCACCATCCCTCAGTAAAGATCAGAACCGACCTTGAACCGGACCTGCTCAACATTTCCGGTTCTACCGTACATCTCAGTAAGACGATATATAATCTAATTGCCAATGCAAGCGAGGCCATGGCGAAGGGCGGCGGCGTAACCATCAAGACAACCAATCAATATCTGGACAAGCCGATTCAGGGTTACGACCAGATCCGGGAGGGAGATTATGTTGTCCTTTCCGTGTCCGACACGGGAGAAGGAATACCTGCGGGCGACCTGAAGCGGATCTTCGAACCCTTTTATACCAAGAAGATCATGGGGAGGAGTGGCACAGGTTTGGGACTGGCGGTGGTCTGGGGTACAATCAAGGATCATCACGGCTACATCAACGTGGAAAGCTCAGAAGGGAAAGGAACAACCTTGACCCTTTATTTTCCCGTAACGAGAGAAGACTTCACCGAGGATGGTATTGATGTGCCGATTTCCGAATATATGGGGAAGGGCGAAACCATTCTCATTGTGGACGACATAAAGGAGCAACGCGATCTGGCAACGGGGATGCTAAGCAAACTCAATTACAAGGTCGTGAGCGTCGCCAGCGGGGAGGATGCAGTGGCGTATTTGAAAGAGGGCGAGGCGGATCTCATGGTTCTGGACATGATCATGGACCCTGGCATGGATGGCCTCGACACCTACCAGAGCGTCCTTGAAATACGTCCCCAACAGAAGGCGATTATCGTCAGCGGTTTTTCAGAGTCCGAAAGGGCTCATACCGCCCAAGACCTCGGCGCCGGCACCTATGTGAGAAAGCCCTATATCAAGGAGAAACTGGGACTGGCCGTCAGGAGTGAACTGGATCGGGACGTATGAATCATGTGGCGAAATTGTTTATCGTTGCAAACGACAATAACCATTCCGAGGAGATGATAGTCCTTCAACCCTTAACATTATGAATGCGCAACCATAAGTACCTGGCATGTCGATTGAAAATGCAGGATAACAAATGAAAAGCTTGGCTTCCTTTCCGATCATAGCCTTCATCACCATCATCGTCACATTGGGCCAACTGGATATCCGCACCCCCTTCGATCCCCCTTACCTGCTTCCGGTACTCAATGCGCTATTCCTGTCCGTCACACCTTTTTTCGTTGCATTCATCGCGGGGAGGATCTTTCTGGCGACCGGAAACCGGACCGCTCTCCTCCTGGGTTGCGGAATGGTCTCATTAGGGTTGGGGGGATTGATCTCCGGATGGTTTATCGGAGGATCGGGGGGACCAAATGTAACTATAACCATCTATAACACCGGGGTTCTTTTCTGTTCCTTCTTTCATGCCGCCGGCGCTATCCTTACCGTTGCCCCACCCGCAGCAAATCTGTCGAATAATCGCAAGCCGATGCTGGCTACCTTTTACATCTGCCTCGCCTTAATTTTGATTGCCCTCGACCTTGCCGCCGTCAAAGGACTTACGCCCCCTTTGATCGTTCAAGGCGCCGGTCCCACGCTATTGGGAAGGATGATCCTGGGAACGGCCATCATCCTCCTCGGCACTTCTTCAGTGTTCTTTATTAAGCGCCATATAAACACTAGGGAAAGATTGTTTTTCTGGTATGGGATGGGATTGCTACTGGTGGCAACGGGGTTGACCGGTGTCTTTCTCCAAAAGGCCGTAGGCAGTCCGATCGGATGGGTGGGAAGATTTGCACAATACACGGGAGGGCTATACATCCTGATCGGGACATGGAGATTTTACAGGACCCTCCATCATGATCATATGACGTTTGAAGCAGCCATCGCCGGAATTTTTAGCGAAGCCGAAGCCAATTACAAGGCTTTGATAGATGCGGCAAGGGACGCTATTGTTTCAATCAACGGGGAAGGCAGGGTCCTCCTTTGGAGTAACGCTGCCGAGAACATATTCGGCTACAGCAGGAAAGAAGCAATCGGTAATTCCCTGAAGGACCTTATTCTTACGAATACTTATCCTGAAGAACTACAAAAAGGTCCTGTTTTCCAATCCCGCAATTCAGTCACAACTTCGAAAGCCGAAGAGACATCCATTCTTATGGAGGCCAAAGTCAGGGCCAGGGATGGCAGCTTTTTTCCGGCCGAGATCTCTGCATCGACGAGAACAGCATCGTCGGGGGTAATCACCACCCTCATCATTAAGGATATAACTGAAAGAAAACGCGTCGAGGAAGAACTTGACAGATATCGACACCTTCTTGAAGAGCAGGTCCGGAAACGCACCGAGGAGCTAAGTGAAGCGAATCAAAAGCTCCATGAGGAAATAGCATATCACAAGCAGACAGGTAAGGAATTACAACGGGCAGAAGAGAAATACCGTTCCATCTTCGAAAACGCCGTCGAAGGTGTTTTTCAAACCACTTTAGGTGGTCGTTTCCTTAGCGCCAACCGCGCCCTTGCCCATATCCTGGGTTATGAATCGCCCGAGGATCTGATGGCCTCTGTAACAGATATCGGCAGACAGCTTTATGTCAACCATGAAGAACGGACAGAATACCTGCGCTTGATCGATGAAGCAGGGGAAGTGAAAGATTTTGAAGCCCGGATGCACCATAAAGATGGAGGTATCTGCTGGGTTTCGATAAACACCCGCCTCGTCAGAGACAGCGACGGCAATCCCAGGCATTATGAAGGTTTCATCGAAGACATCACGGACCACCGGCGGGTGGAGAGAGAACGGGAAAAGCTGGATTCCCAAAACAGGCAACTCCAGAAAGCCGAAAGCCTGGGGCGCATGGCCGGGGCCATCGCCCACCACTTCAACAATAAGCTTGGCGTGGTGATAGGGAATCTGGAGCTGGCCATGGACGACATGCCCCGGCATTCAGGACCAGCCGGGAACCTGACCGCAGCCATGGATGCCGCCAACAAGGCGGCAGAGGTAAGCGGCCTGATGCTGACCTATCTCGGGCAAACGACTGGGAAGCGTGAGCCCCTGGATGTTTCCGAGATTTGCCGGCGTCACCTGCCCATGCTCAGAACCTTTATTCCTCCCAACGTGATCATGGAGACCGATTTACCATCCCCCGGTCCCGTCATCAGCGCAAACGAAAACCAGATACAACAGGCACTGACCAACCTCGTCACCAATGCCTGGGAGGCCTGCGGTGATGGTCGGGGCACGATTCACTTGCGTGTCAAAACCGTTTCCCCGGCGGAAATATCCATAGAGCGCCGCCCCATCGGCTGGCAGCCCAAGGACGATTCCTATGCCTGCCTGGAAGTGAGGGATGGGGGGTCGGGGATCGCCGTTGAAGATATGGAAAACCTCTTCGATCCCTTTTTCTCCAGCAAGTTCGCCGGCCGGGGTTTGGGGCTGCCCCTGGTTCTGGGAATTGTCCGGGCCCACGGCGGGGCACTCGAGGTGGAAAGCGCACCGGGCCAAGGAAGTGTATTCCGGGTATTTTTGCCTTTATCGGCAGCAGCAGCCCCCCCGCAGTCGGACAAGGCCGGCAGTTCCGGTGACACCCTGCCCCAAGGCGCCCCCATGATTACACCGGAGAGAGGGAAAGCTTCATCCCCCGTGCCTGCGGAAGGAAGCGGCATGATGCTGCTGGTCGAAGACGAGGAGATGGTGCGCAACATGGCTGCAGCCATGCTCACGCGCCTTGGCTTTACGGTACTCGCAGTGAAGGACGGCGTCGAGGCTGTGGAAGTGTTCCGGCAACACCAAGACGAAATCCGTTTTGTCCTTTCTGACCTGACCATGCCCCGCATGAACGGCTGGGAGACATTGGCGGCCCTGCGCAAACTCCAGCCCGACATCCCGGTAATCCTGGCCAGCGGCTACGACAAAAACCAGGTCATGTCAGGCAACCATCCCGAATGGCCCCAGGTATTCCTGGGTAAACCATACAACCGCAAGGGGCTTGGCGACGCGATTGACCAGGCCCTGAGGAAGAAAAAGAGCTTAATAGAGGAACAAAACGATGACTAGCAAAAAGACCGCTCTACGCAAGCTGGCAGAAGAAAAGGTTGATCATTTACCGGAAGGTTTCGAGGCTGTGTCACCCGAGGAAATTCGGCAGACGCTCCACGAGCTGCGGGTGTAATCACCTGTCGCAATTTTGGACACTTTCGTCTGTTTAAGAGAACTGATCTCACGATGATTATGATCTTTTCTTCCTGCCAAGATGGCCCGTAACATGCATGCTCATGAGGGAAGAGACAGGGCGGTTGGAACTGCTGTAGAAAAGATGTTCCTGTTCTGGTTGCGCCAGGCCAAAGGGTTCCCGGAAGAAGACAGGATCTTCATGTCTGAATTGATTTATTTCTACAGGAAGTTCCGGTATGGTTTCAGGGCCAGCGTCGACGACGGCTATCGAAAAATGAAAGAATTCCTGTCCGACGGCCACGAATAACAGGAGGGCGCCTTTGCAGGTTTCGCAAGCGGAGACATTATTGGCAGCACACCGGGAGTCGGAAGCATCCCTGCGTCGATCTTTGGATAAATACGCAATTTTATTTCAAAAGAGCCCTGCCCTAATCGCCGTTACGCATTTTCACGACGGTCTTTTTGTCGATGTAAATGAAGTTTTTTGTCATGAAACCGGCTATACGCGGGAAGAGTTAATCGGGCGCACGGTTTTTGAGATGAATTTTTATCCTAATCTGGAGACAAGGACAGAATTGATTCATCGGCTTCTGCAAGACGGTTTTGTTGATGGCATGGAAATCACCCTACGAATCAAGTCCGGAGAAGAAAGGACTGTCAAGATCACAGCCCGGTCTCTGCTCATAGATAACAAGGAACACCTGCTTGCTGTCATCAACGATGTCCATGATCAAAAATTAAGATCAGCCGAATTGCATCGCGTCATGGAAGATGCAGAGGCCGCCAGCAGGATGAAAAGCGAGTTCGTGGCCAATATGAGCCACGAGATAAGAACGCCGATGAACGGCATCATTGGCCTGACCAACCTGCTTCTCCGTACGGAGCTCACGGAAAAACAACGGGAATACGCCCTGTCCGTGCAGTCGTCGGCCCGGTCGCTTATGAAAATCGTCAACAACGTCCTTGATTTTTCCAAGATTGAGGCCGGCCGGATGGACCTGGAGATAATCCCGTTCGATCTGAAAAAAACTTGCGAGGAAACGGTCAGTTTTTTATCTTTCCAGGCTGAGAACAAGAATGTCGACATCAAGTGCATCACCCCCGCAGGTATGGCCCTGCAAGTTTCCGGGGATGAGCATAAGCTCAAGCAGGTCCTGATGAACATCGTCGGCAACGCCGTCAAGTTTACCAAGGAAGGATCTGTATCTGTAAATATCGAAATCGTTTCAATATCTGGAGAAGATATGGTTGTTGGCTTCACCGTCACCGATACGGGAATAGGTATACCGGCGGCGAAGAAAAATAATATTTTTAAAGCCTTCTCACAGGTTGACAGCTCCATGACCCGGCGCTATGGGGGAACCGGCCTGGGTCTTACCATAACCAAGCAACTTGTCGAACTCATGGGTGGAACAATCGATTATGAAAGTAAAGAGGGAATCGGCTCAATCTTCCGGTTTACCGTTCCTTTGCGTTTATCAGCTCAATCGCCGTCCGGAAAAGAGGTCGATGACGCTGTGAAATCGTTAAGCGGTGCCGTACGTGAAAATAATACCACGGGTGCCGATGGCAAAAACCTGGAAATCCTTATCGCTGAGGATGACGCCATCAATAGCCGGGTCCTTGTTGAAATGCTGGAACAGGCGGGTTCCCGGATCCACGCCGTCAGCACGGGTAGGGAGGCCCTGGCGGCATGGCAGCAGGGGGCCTTTGACCTCATCATCATGGATGTCCAGATGCCGGAAATGAACGGCCTGGAGGCGACCAAGGCTATCCGGACCGCAGAAAAAAGCAGGACCGGCAAACCACCCACCCCGGTGATCGCCATGACAGCACACGCCGCTGCGGAGGATCGCCGGCGATGTATGGCTGCGGGTATGAACGCCTATCTGACAAAACCGGTCATCGTGGATGAATTATTGCGTGTCATCAGGTCATTGATCCAGGCCAGCCATGACGGATCATTGAGGGTAATTGCCTTCACCGAGGAGATCAAGAAAGTTCCTCATTCCCAAAAAGAAATCTTTGACCGGGAAGCCATGCTGCGCAGGGTGGGTGGCAAGGAGGCGCTCGTTTCTGAATTGATCGGTCATTTTCTCAAGGATCTGCCCATGCAGATCGAGGACATATCCAAGGCCATGGCCGACGGTGACTTTTCAATATTGGAGCGTCACGCCCATCGCCTCAAAGGGGCCGCCGCAACCATGTGCGCCAATCAGGCAGCCGCCTTGGCTGACCGGATTCAATCAGCGGCAAGAGAGGAAAACCTCTTGAAGGCCGATTCGCTTCTGAAAGCGCTTCGGGAACATTACAATTATTTGAATACAAATATTAAGGTGAGGGACAACTGATGAAGACTCTGATAGTGGAAGACGATTTTACCTGCCGGATGATAATGCAACGACTCCTTGAACCCCACGGGAACTGTGATGTGGTTATCAACGGTAAGGAAGCAGTGGAGGCATTTATTATCGGAATTGTGGAAGGTAAGCCCTATGATCTAATTCTTCTGGACATCATGATGCCTGAAATGGATGGCCAGGAAGTGGTCAAAGAGGTCAGAAGAATTGAAGAAGAGGAATGGGGAATCATCTATCCCAAGGGGATAAAGATTATTATGACCACCGCCCTTGACGACCCCAAAAACGTAGTAACATCTTTCAAATCCTTATGCGATGCCTATTTGGTTAAACCGGTCACAGAAGAGAATTTGTTTACGGCCATTCGGGAATTCTTCCCTGATTTTGGCAGATGACATGCGAGGCGGCAGCTATGGCAAGAATACTGCTCATTGACGATGACGACCAGTTCCGGATGCTATTGAGAAAGATGCTTGAAAAGGCAGGATATAATGACATCGAAGAGGCGAACGACGGGAGTATCGGTGTGAAGCTCTTCCGCCAGCACCCTTTTGATCTTGTCATCACCGACATCATCATGCCGGATAAAGAGGGGATCGAAACGATCATCGAATTGACCGGCGATTATCCCCAGATAAAGATTATCGCCATGTCGGGAGGAGGAAGAGTCTGTCCCCAGGACTACCTTGAAACGGCCAAACGCCTCGGCGCCAGCCGGACATTAGCGAAACCCTTCAATTATTCGGAACTTGTTGATACCGTGCATGAACTTTTAAGCGAATAAAGACCTCTAATAAGGATAATGGCATGTCCATACCAGATCAACCAAATGTTGAACTCGTTGCCGAGATCATGACATTGCGGAAACGCCTTGCCGAAACGGAGGAAGAAAATCAGCGTCTCCAACAAGCCGGCCGGGGAATCAGCATGGCCAGCAATGCTGATGAGGAGCGATACCGACTGATTGTCGAGACGGCCAATGAAAGGATCTGCCAATCGGACTTAAAACTTAAAAAGAGCGAGCAGTTATTGAAAATAATCATGGACAACATGGTTGACATGGTAAACATGCTCGACGCCAATGGCGTCTATAATTTTGCTTCTCCTTCCCATGAACGGATTTTAGGATACAAGCCTGAAGAGATGATCGGCACGAACGCCTTTGAATATCTTCATCCCGAAGACAAAGAGCGGGTTGTAAGTTCCTTCATCAATTCCCTCACCACCGGTATCACCCATGAGACTTTCCGTTTTCGTCACAAAGACGGTCGCTATGTGTGGCTGGAAGCGTCCAGCAACCTGACATACGATAGCCGGGGAATTTTTGCCGGCGTCGTTGTCGGCGGCAAGGACGTAACCAAAAGGAAGAAAGCCGAGGAGCTCCTGCGGGAAAGTGAGGAAAGTTTCCGCAGCATCTATAATAACGCCATCGACGGCATCTTTCAGAGCACCCCGGAAGGACACTTTTTGAGCGTCAATCCCGCATTTGCCCGCATCTTCGGCTATACCTCGCCGGAGGAGATGATCACCGCCATTGCTGATATTTCCGTTCATTATTATGTAAATCCGGGGGATCGACAGCAGTATATGGAGATCCTCGAAGAACAGAGGTTCGTCGAGGGCTTTCAGTTCAAGGCGCGGCGGAAAGATGGGGCAGAGATCTGGATTTCCAATAACACTCGAGCTATCTATGATAAAAATGGCCATGTCGTACGCTTCGAAGGCATTATCAAGGATATCACAGAACAAAAGGATCTCGCATTGCAGTTGCTACAGGCACAGAAAATGGAGGCAGTCGGAGCCCTGGCGGGCGGGATTGCCCATGATTTTAACAATATTCTGTCCTCAATGATCGGTTATACAGAACTGGCAATGGACGAATCGAATGAAAAGGAGCGACTCAACGACCTACAGCAAGTGCTGCGTTCATGCGACCGGGCAAAGAGCCTCATCAACCGGATCCTTGCCTTTAGCAGAAAAACAGTCATCGATAAACGCCCTATCGACTTGAGCAGTCTGGTCAGGGAAGCCGTCAAGCTGCTCCGTTCCGCCACCCCGGCAACCATACAGATAAGACAGAATATCCATTTAAATGACACCGCGACGCTGGCCGATCTCGCTCAGATGCATCAAGTCGTTATGAATCTCTGCACAAATGCCGTCCACGCTATGCAAGAAAGGGGCGGCCTTTTGGAAATCAATCTGACGCCGATGGATACGGGGCAGGATGGCCCCCTGATCTCCCCGGATATCAAGCCCGGTCCGTATCTGCTCCTGGAGGTAACGGATACAGGGCATGGCATGGATGACGCTGTTATGAAGCGCATTTTCGATCCCTTCTTTACTACCAAAAGGGCGTCGGAAGGCACGGGGCTCGGTCTGTCCGTCGTCTTTGGCATCGTCAAGGGCCATGACGGTCATATAACCGTCCAGAGCAAACCTGGCAAGGGTACCACTTTTTCCGTTTATCTCCCGAGAATACAGGCAAAGGCAACCCAGGAAGTCGAACCGGAGCAGAAAATCGCGGGAGGCAGTGGTCGCATCCTGTTTGTGGACGACGAGGAGATGCTGGTCAGGCTTGGCAGGGGCATGCTTATGAAACTTGGTTACACTGTATCTGACGTGATGGACAGCTCCCTGGCCCTGGAGATGTTTATGGAGAATCCGGACGCCTATGATCTGGTCGTCACGGACATGACCATGCCATGTATGACGGGGCTGGAGCTGATTCGGGAAATTAGGAAAATTCGTCCGGATATACCGACTATTCTGTGCACGGGATACAGCGAACTGATCAATGAAGAAACGGCGCAGCAGGCTGGTTTCAACCTCTTTATCCAGAAACCACTCCACTTCCGGGAGCTGGCGGCGGCGGTCCGGGATGTTCTCGACGAGCAGAGGTCCCAAAAATAAAGAAAGCCTCCCCATATTTCAAAGATTATTCCGATTCTAAATCAAAGATTATATCAAAGCGGCGAGAAAGAGACGACGCAGGCGTATTGTTCATACATCGAGGAGCCGATGATGATGCCAAAGAAGATCGTGCTTTGATTTAGAGTTGGAATTACAAGTTGCAAATCTCCCACCGATCTATTAGGATCGATGCCCATGAAGAACCGTAAAGAGGGGCAAAGAGGCATTGATCGTGTTTTCGTGAACGGGGTTTTGTGCATCCTGCTATTAGCTATGCTGGCCGCATGCGGCAGCCAGAACTCCGATTTGGCAGCGCGTTCCGCTACGGGAACGGGACCGGCATTTGGGGACATTATCGTTGAAGGGTCCATCGGCGACGCCAGCAACCTCATTCCCATCCTCTCCAGCGACTCCACCTCCCACCAGATCGCCGGCCTTGTTTACAACGGCCTCGTGAAATACGACAAGGATCTCAAGATTGTCGGCGATCTTGCCGAATCCTGGGAGATCACGCCGGACGGCCTCGCAATCGTCTTTCATCTCCGCAAAGGGGTCAAGTGGCACGACGGTCATCCCTTTACGGCCCAGGATGTTTTGTTCACCTTCAAAACGACCATCGACCCCAAGACGCCCACCGCCTATGCCGGTGATTTTCTAAAAGTTAAAAAAGTCGTCATTCTTGATGATTACACCCTCCGTGTGTCCTATGACAAACCCTTTGCCCCGGCCCTCATGAGCTGGGGGTCCCCGATTCTGCCGAGACACCTCCTGGAGGGCAAAAGCATCACCTCTTCTCCCCTTTCCCGGCGCCCCATCGGCACGGGTCCTTACCGTTTCAAGGAATGGCTGTCAGGGCAGAAAATCGTCCTCGTTGCCAATATGGATTACTTTGAAGGCCGTCCTTTTATTGACGGATACATCATGCGGATCATCCCCGATACGGCCACCATGTTTCTCGAACTGCGGGCCAACGGCATCGACCAGATGGGGCTGACCCCCCTGCAGTACACCCGGCAGACGGAAAATAACCTGTTTCGTAAAAACTTCAACAAATACAAATATCTTTCCTTCTCCTATGTTTATATGGGTTATAATCTCAAAAACCCTATTTTTTCGGATAAGCGGGTCCGTCAGGCCATCGCCCATGCCGTCAACAAGGAAGACATGATCCAGGGCGTCCTTTTAGGATTGGGGAAAGCGGCGACAGGTCCTTACAAACCGGGAACCTGGGCATATAACCCCCAGGTTCGAAACTATCCCTACGATCCCGGGCAGGCCAAAGCGCTGCTAGCCGCGGCGGGATGGAAAGACACCGATGGAGACGGTGTTCTGGACAAGGATGGGCAACCTTTCACCTTTGAGATCATTACCAACCAAGGCAATGAAGTCCGGGCAAAATGCGCCGAGATCATCCAGAAACAACTAGCCGACGTGGGGATCAAGGTCAAGATCAGGGTCCTGGAATGGGCGGCCTTTGTGAATGACTTTATCAATAAGCGGCGTTTTGATGCGACAATCCTCGGCTGGACAATCCCTCAGGATCCTGATATTTATGATGTCTGGCATTCCAGCAAGACGGGTCCGGAGGAGTTGAATTTCATCTCCTTCAAAAACACGGAGGTGGACCGGTTGATTGAAAAGGCCAGGGGGGTTTTTGACCAAAAAGAAAGAAAAAGGCACTATGATCGTATCCAGGAGATCCTGGCGGAGGAACAACCCTATTTGTTCCTCTATGTCCCCGATGCCCTGCCCATGATCCATGCCCGCTTCCGGGGCATAGAGCCGGCGCCTCAGGGAATCACGCATAACTTTATCAAGTGGTATGTTCCTAAAGAGGAACAGAAATTTGTCATGACAAAATAAGTAAAGGGGACTCTCCACGAACACAAACGGCAAAAATACCAGGATCATCCTTCCGGAAAAGCATCTCCTCCAGTCGTGCCGGATTCTTTTTGGCGCGGAAGCGAACATTACGCCGCAATTTCTCGACTACCTTCAACCATCCGGGGTAAAGACGGCGTATCGCAAGCTGGTCATGGAAACGCACCCGGATCGGGCGTATCATATCGGCGTGGACGAAGCGATTCTGGAAGAGCGATTCAAAGAGGTCCATCGCGCCTACGAACAGGTCTTTTCGTATATCCAGGAACCGAATCGCTACATACTGACGATGCCTCCCGGGTCGCTATATCGTTCGGATCGGCCCGCAACCAAACCTCCTTCTCCACACCACCAGCATTTCTATAAGGGGGAAATACCCTCCCGAAAAATCTTCATGGGCCAGTTTCTCTATTATTCCGGAGTTATTTCCATGCGGCAGATGTGGGACGCCGTAGTCTGGCAGAAGATTCAGAGACCGCGCCTCGGCGATATTGCCTGCCAACTGCGCTGGCTAAGCCCTTTTGATATTCAAAACATCCTAAGGAGGCGGAAGCGAGGGGAACTCTTTGGCGAGTTCGGGCTTCGCACGGGGTTATTGAGCTTCTATCAAGTTCTGGTGCTGCTGGGCCGTCAGAAAATCCTCCAGCCCCGCATTGGCAACTACTTCATCGAAAAGGGCATCCTTCTACCCAAAAAGCTCGACGCCCTGGAGGCGGCCCTCAAGGACCACAACCGCCGCCACTGGTTCAAGAGAGGATAAGATAACTCCTCCTATCTGTTGCTATTGCCTGTTGCCTACTTGCCCGTTGCTTTTAGATTGTCCCGCAGATAAGTCCTGAAGGCGTCATCATCAGCATCAAGAAATACCGGCTCCCCTACCCTGGCATCGACGTCTTTCATGCTCTGCGGCAATTCCGGATCGATGTCGAGGAGTTCATTTATTTCCTTTGGGAATTTTGCGGGATGAGCCGTCTCGAGGGAAACGCATAAAGGGCAATCCCCCCGCTTTTCCAGATAATCCTCCAGCCCCCGCCAGCCAACGGCGCCGTGGGGTTCCAACAGGACCCCATAGGTTTCATATATCCTTTTGATGGTCTTCTTCGTCTCGGCGTCGGTAATGCTGACAGAGTAGATATGTTTTTTCATCTCTTCCCGGTCAGGGTAGCGGTGCACCATCCCATTCCTATCCACCGTCCCCCCGAAGAGATCGAAGAAACGGGCTAGGTTGCTCGGATGGCCGACATTCATGGCATTGGAGAGGCAGGCCCGGGAAGGCGACACTTTCTTATAGTTTCCCGTCTCCAAAAACCTTGGAAATTCGTCGTTTTCATTGGTTGGCATGACCAGAGCCTTCACGGGTACCCCCATGCGGCGGGCATATTCACAGCCCAGGGCATTACCGAAATTCCCTGAGGGGACGGAAAAAACGATTTCCTCTCCCGGGGCTGCCAACTGGCTGTAGGCATAGACATAGTAGATCGTCTGGGGAAGAATGCGTCCGAAATTTATGGAGTTGGCCGAGGTAAGGTTGAGATTCTCCAGGGAAGGATCAGCGAAGGCCCGCTTGACCAGGTCCTGGCAATCGTCGAACTTCCCTTCCACAGAAATCGCCCGGACATTTTGACCGATCGTATCGAGCTGTTTCTTCTGACGCCCGCTGACCTCGCCCCGGGGATAGAGAATCGTCACATCGATACCCGGTACTCCCTTAAAGGCCTCCCCAACAGCGCTGCCCGTATCCCCCGACGTGGCCACCAGAACATTGAGACGTTTCTTGGGATCACGAACCATGCTCATCAGCCGGGCCATCATCCGGGCGGCAAAATCCTTGAAAGAGGCCGTGGGTCCCTGATCCAGGCGCATGACGTATTTACCATTCATCACCCGCTCCAGGGGAACGTCAAAGTTATAGGCGTCTTCAACTACCCACTGCAATTTATCGAGGTCAATCTCCCCGGCCAGAAAACTCCCGGCCACCAGTAAAGCAGCCTCGGCATAGGGCTTCCCTTTCAGATCCATAATCTTGCCCATGGACAAGGAAGGAATCGCATCGGGCATGAAAAGCCCCTCATCGGGTGCCTGCCCCATAAGCAGGGCCTCGCGAAAGGAGACAGTCCCCCGGAACGGAAGCAAACCGGAAATATGGGAAAGCTTTCTATTCGTGCTGTAATATCGAATCATGTCTGACATGAATATTTCCTCTTTTTTATCATTATGGCACCCTAAAATTGCTTGAACCATATGGATTTTTTGCGGGGCCGTCAAGCATCATTCTTTTACTCTTTACAAAGACCTTCCTTTTCAGTATATTTATCAAATAACATCGGGCAAGTTGAGGGTGGAATTGACGCATAGCTGAACTTTCAGGGAGGTATGTAACCATGCGTAAGGCTTTGATTTTAAATTTCTTTATCATATTAAGCATCCTTGCCTTTACGCCAGCTTACGGCCAGGTAAAGTGTGTTGACGCTGAAGGGGAAGCGGCAATTGTCAACAATGATCGTCCCTCCGCAAAGTTGGAGGCGATCGCCCGGGCCAAATGGCAGGCCATTGAGCAGACCGTGGGAGTGGACGTCAAGGCGGGGAGTTTTGTCTCCAACTTTGCCCTCGTCGAGGATGTCATGAAAACCCAAGTGGGGGGAGCGGTGAAGAAATTTACCGTTTTAAGCCAGGATGAAAAGAAAGACGTACTCACCGTTAGAATCAACGCCTGCGTAGAGCCGAAGAAGGCCCAGGAGGCCATTGCCTCGGAACTGGCCCTGAACAACGGCATCGCCGTCTTCATCCCCGCCAGAAAGCCGCAAACGGAGCGGGGAGGGTCCGTTTACGAAGAGACCAACATCCTGTCGGAAAACCTGATCGGGAAGCTAACGGATCAGAATTACAAGGTCGTCGATGTCGCTCCGACTCAGGCTGCGGACGCCGCCGAGATCGAGAGGGCCGTCAAGAGCGGCAGCACCCTCGCCGTCCGGAGCATGTTCTATAAATTCCTATCAAATATCATCATAATCGGCAAGACCGATTATACGATCTCTACCAAAAAGGGCGAAGACATTGGTTATGGGCTTTCGATGCCCTTCAATAATGTCACCGTCCGGCTGACCTACCGGATGGTGGCCCGCAACAACAAGACCGGGGCGATGGAAATCCTCACCGCCGGGACGGAACAGGGCAAAGGCATCAAGAATAACGTCGAGGACGCGGCGGCGGAAGCACTCAAAGACGTGGCGGAAAAGATCACCCCCAAGCTTCTGGATAAGGTCGCCCACTACATTCAGGGGAACGTCAAGAAGATCCGGCTGCAGATCAGCGGCGTCGGCGATATTGACACGAATATGGAAATCAAAACCATCCTGCAGAACATCGTCTGGGTCTCGGAAGTGGAAGAAAAGGAAATGGGCTCATTCATTATCAGTTATCCGGAAAATTCCGTCTACCTGGCCAACAGTATAAAACAGAAAGGGAATTTCACGATAACTAACTTTACACCTTACTCACTCACCATTAATTACCAGAAGTAGAAGGGGGAAATAACGATGAATAAACGATTGGCATTATCTGTCTTCCTGGTTCTTTTCATCAGCGGTTGCGCTTCAGCGCCAAAGATTGATCTGACTGCATTCGTTTCAGACAAAGAACCTAAAATAAGAATTCCGCTGGCCTGTAAATCCAAATATGATGCACCGCTGCCCTTCGTGGCGGTAACCAATTTTACCAATAACACCAGCTTCGATTATGCCAACGTCGTCCAGAGCCAGGTTCAGGGTTCGGGACAGAGGACCGCTGTAGGCGGCGCGGCCGTGGGCGTGGCACCCGGCGCGGCTGGCGTTGTTTGGGGAACAAAGGAGCGATCCTCTTTCCAGGCCAATTCCCAAACTGTTTCCCGCCAAGTCAACGCCAAGCTAAGCGAAAGCATCGAAGACGGTGTCATGGATGAAATAGTCAATATGGGAGGGGCCAAGGTCTATACCCGTAAGGAGATGGATAAAGTCTTTTCAGAGCAGAAATTCCAGCAGTCCGGCATGGTGGACGACGCCACCATGCTCAGCCTGGGAAAACTCAAAGGCGTCAAATACATCATCACCGGATCGGTCAATAATGTGGATCTAAAGTGGGTCTCCTACAAATCAGCAAGAAAAGATTTAAGCAAAGGAGGAAGCGGTAACCAGTGGGTGGATCTCACTATGGCCG
>JANXZC010000102.1 GCA_025355725.1 Syntrophus sp. (in: bacteria) | reverse complement strand
TCCTCTAACTGCTTCCGTTCCGTAATGTCCTCATAGGTCAGGAGGTGCCGACCCTGGGCCATGAGGACAGCCTGTATCCGGACCAGCTTCTCCTGGCCATTCTGGCAGCGGACCATTAGTGTCCTTTCCCGGATCTTCCCTTCTTCCTGATCGTCCATCAACTCCTGCTGCCAGTAAAGCATCTCATCATCTCTAACCTTCGGATCGGCATGGGCCTTCTGAAACCATGTCCATTTGTCGGGAATATCTGCGAGGGTATAACCAAAGATGTCCACAAAACGGGGATTGAAATATCTAAAGCTAAAATCAGCGTGCATGATAGAAATGCCTATGGGCGTGTGTTCGGCCAATGCCCGAAAAAGGGTTTCGCTTTTCTTCAATGCTTCTTCCGCCACCTTGCGGTCCGTAATATCGCGAATGGATTCGATGGCCCCGATAATATTCCCATCCCCGTCACGCAGCCGGGAAGCAGTTCCCCAGAGGTACGCGCCCCTTCCGTCATAGGTGGCCGGAACGTAGACCTCTCCGTCGAGGGTGTCGCCGTTTCTGAATACAGCGTCGTATT
This sequence comes from Syntrophus sp. (in: bacteria), assembly GCA_025355725.1. Classification (GTDB taxonomy): domain Bacteria; phylum Desulfobacterota; class Syntrophia; order Syntrophales; family UBA8958; genus UBA8958. The sequence continues at coordinate 8,975 of JANXZC010000102.1, read as the reverse complement.
TCAGCTTTTCAAATTCGGCATCGGGCATGAAGGCCAGGTCGATCAGGATGGGGCGGCGCTGACTGTAAAAGGGCAGGGTGTATTCATAGTTTCCCTTGCCGATCATGTCTGCCTTGGAAACACCGGTCATCTCTTCGATGGCCTGGTTCCAGGCAATTACCTTGCCCTCCCGGTTAATCACGAAGGTGGCGTCAGGGAGGAATTCTATTATTTGGTCGATGCGGTGACTAACTTCCTGAAGGCCAGGCTCTGCGAGGGATGCTTCCAGTTCGGCGATTCTCTTTTGAAGATTTTCAATCTGTTGAGTTTGGTCTTGATTGGTCGTCATTGGTATCCTTTTTTATTGGCTCTATATAGAAGGAGGTTTAACAGCAATAATTGTTCCACTGTACAGGCGAACGGACAAAACTCACTTTCTCATTGCTGCCGGACTATTAAAAGTCGGATATGAGGGAATTTTCTTGATCATTTTCTTGACCCGGAGCACGATTTGTGAGAATCAAGTGCAACTCTATTCAGTAAATTAAATAGATACAAACAGGGTGCATAGATATGGCAAAGATCTTGGTCATTGATGATGACAGCATGCTTTGTGAAATGTTGACCCGCAAGTTCCGATTGATGGAACATGAGGTGGTCTGCTCCCTGTGCTTGAATGACGGGATGAAGGTTGCCCTTGAGGGCGCCTTCGACGTTGTTTACCTTGACGTCCGCCTCCCCGACGGAAATGGCCTGGAGGCCCTGCCGACGATTCGCGAGGCCTCCTCGGCGCCGGAGGTCGTGATCATGACCGGCAAGGGCGATCCCGATGGGGCGGAGTTGGCGATGAAAAACGGCGCCTGGGACTATATTGAAAAGCCCTCCTCCATGAATATGATGATCCTGCCCCTTGTCAGGGCGTTACAGTACCGGGAGGCCAAGATGCAGGTGAAACCGGTGGTGGCCTTGAAAAGAGAAGGCATTGTCGGCAGCAGCCAGAAGATGCAGACCTGTCTTGACGCCGTCGCGCAGGCAGCAGCCTCGGATGTCAATGCCCTTGTCAGCGGCGCATCCGGGACAGGAAAGGAATTGATTGCCTGGGCAATCCACAACAACAGCGCCCGGGCGGGGCAGAATTTTGTCGTTGTCGATTGCGCATCCCTCACGGAAACACTGGTCGAAAGCGTCCTTTTCGGGCATGTGCGGGGGGCCTATACAGGGGCCGACAAGGCCCACGAAGGGCTGATCCGGCAGGCCAACGGGGGTACCCTGTTTCTAGACGAGGTGGGGGAACTCACTTTTTCTATCCAGAAATCCTTCCTCAGGGTTCTTCAGGAACATCGTTTCCGTCCCCTGGGAAGCAAGGTTGAGGTGACCAGCGACTTCAGGCTGGTAGCGGCCACAAATCGTGATCTTGGCCGGATGGTTAAGGATGGAAATTTCCGGGGAGATCTCCTCTACCGGCTCCAGGCTTTTAGTGTCGAAATGCCGGTGCTCCGGGAGCGACAGGAGGACATTCCCGAATTGTCTCTCCATTACATGATGAAGTTCTGCGAACGTTATGGAATGGAGATCAAAGGGTTATCACCCGAATTGTTCGAAATGCTGATGACTTATGAATGGCCGGGAAATGTTCGGGAGCTCGTCCAGGCCATTGACAGGATGATTGCCGCGGCCCGCTATGATTCCGTCCTTGTACCCAAGCACCTGCCCATGCGTATTCGTGTCCACATGGCCAGGGCGTCTATGACCCGAGATGACAAGTATAAGCAAGAGATCTCAGGGGAGGAGACTACTAAACACGGCGGCCCAGCGCAGATGACAAGAAGGAAGGATGACCCAGTTAAAACTGTCCCCGAGCGGGAAGCCCCGGCGCAGGGGGACTCAGCGCCCCCGGTGGATATCAATCTGCCGAAATGGCAGGATTTCCGTGACGATATCCTCACCCAGGGTGAAAAGAAATACCTTCAACACCTCCTAGCCCTTTCCGGCGATAATTTAAAAAAAGCCTGTGAAATCTCAGGCATGTCCCGTTCCCGTCTCTACGAACTCCTCAAAAAATACCAGTTGACCATTTCCGCTTGACCATCAAGAAGTCCCATCGAATGCCATCTGAAGCCTGGACTCCGGATCAATTTCGGACTGTGTCCGGTTCCGCCGGACACAGTCCGGAGTATCCGGACGATCGTCCGGTTTTTGCGGACGGTGTCCGGGAAAGAATGTTTGCGTCCGCTCCATCGCTAGAATCAACCCCATTCCCACCCTGACACCCATGCCCGGCAAGGGCGCAACGAAGCATGCAAATCCCCCTTTGCCAGCGGGGACCTTACTCCTTGCCCCCTCCCCCTATCGCAAATGGGGAGGGGTGGATTTCCCTATCAACTCAGCCTGATCCCTGAAAGATACGAGTGGAGGGACTCTTAATCCTTTATTTATACTTGCCTTTATCTATTCAGATAGCTCCTTTACCCCGGTATTAAGCCGGTGCAGGGCCTGTGGCATGTAACTTGAAGAATGGCTTTCGGGCAGTAAGCATAGACAGTGAACACCGGATAGCATGTGGAGGGCTTGGAAATGGGGAAGATGAAATTAAGCATGAAGTTGATCGGCGGTTTTGCCATCGTCGCTTTTATCTGCGTCATTGTCGGTCTTTTGGGCTGGAAAGGAATATACGATACGGAAAAGGCCCTGATGGAGGTAAATGATGTCACCCTGCCGAGCGTCCATGCCCTGCAGATAATCAACGAGGCCCAGACGGCCATTAAAGTGGCGGAACGAAGTACGCTGGTTCCGGAATTCTTCAGTGATGAAAAGTTTATGGATCGTCAGATAAAAAATATTGATACCGCCTGGGGGCGGGTGGACAAGGCCTTGAAGATCTATGACCCTCTCCCCCAAACCAAGGAAGAAGAGGCCGTCTGGAAACAGTTCAAACCGGCCTGGGAGGCCTGGAAGGCGGATATTAAGCAGTATCTTGACCTCGTAAAGACAAAGAAACGGGATGAGGCCCTGGCCCTGTCCAACGGTAAGCTTCGGGAATCCTTCACTCAGGCGGAAAAACATATCAACGATGTTATCGAGATCAATCTGAAGGCGGCGACGGAAGCGGCACATGTTGCCGAAAGCAAGGCCAGTCTTAATAAGTATCTCGCCCTGGGGGGAATGCTTATCGGTACCTTTCTGTCTCTCGGGTTCGGCATCTTTCTCAGCACCTCCATTACCAGGCCCATCAACCGGGTCGTGACGGGTCTTTCCGAAGGGGCCGATCAGGTGGCGGCGGCTTCTTCCCAGGTGGCGTCGGCGAGCCAGCACCTTGCCGAGGGGACTTCCGAGCAGGCGGCATCCCTGGAAGAGACGTCTTCGTCCCTTGAGGAAATGGCCTCCATGACCAAACAGAATGCCGACAATGCCGGTCAGGCCAAGGCGATGATGGGGCAGGCGAAAACGATTGTCGAGAAGGCCACGATGCACATGGAAGACATGGTCAAGGCCATCCATGAAATCAACAAAACCAGTGAAGAGACCTCCAAGATCATCAAGACCATCGACGAGATCGCCTTCCAGACGAACCTTCTGGCCTTGAACGCCGCCGTGGAAGCGGCCCGGGCAGGGGAGGCCGGGGCGGGATTTGCCGTTGTCGCCGATGAAGTGAGAAACCTCGCCCTGCGGGCGGCGGAGGCGGCCAAGAATACGAACAATCTGATCGAAAACACTATTAAAGCTGTCAAAAGCGGCAATGAACTGACCTTGTCCACCCAGGAGGCCTTTAAGGAAAACGCAGAGATCTCGATGAAGATCGCTCAGTTGGTGGACGAGATCGCCACTGCCTCCCAGGAACAGGCCCATGGCATCTCCCAGGTGAACATCGCCGTTGCCGAAATGGACAAAGTCACCCAGCAGGCGGCGGCCAATGCCGAGGAATCGGCAAGCGCCTCAGAAGAGATGAACGCCCAGGCGGAGCAGATGAAGGTATTTGTTCGAGAATTAGCAGCCGTCGTGGGGGGAAGCAGCACCCATCAAGGTTCTTCGTCCCGGTCTGCTTCCTCGGGAAAAGGGAAGCAGGGTTCCGGAGGGAGCCGTCAGCTCCTGACCATGAACCGAACGCGGGGGGGCGCCGGTAAAGGAGGGGCAATGGGTAAGGGCGGCAAAACAAAAGGGCGGCCCGAGCAGGTGATCCCGCTCGGAGACGACCAGTTCCAGGATTTTTGATCGTGGTGGTGGAAAGATAATGAACGTCATCTTCTATTCGGCGCCAGAGGTGTCACAGGGAGAGAAGCTACAGCGGGTCATCGACGTCCTCGTTCCGAAGGATGACGTCGAGACGTTCCGGACTATGCCCTCTCTGTTACATCGCCTACACCAGCCCTTATCGGAAGCAGTGGTTTTTGTTTTCCTCATCTCCAGCAGGCAGGAATTGCTGGAGCTGGTCGAATATCAGGAATGGCTGCGGGACCGCAGGCTGATTCTGGTATTGCCTGACGACGATCTGGAGACGGTTTCCCGTGGCCATGCCCTGAGGCCGAGGTTCGTCACCTATGCTGAGAGTGATTTTATCGATATCTCTGCGGTTCTGGGGAAGATGCTCGGCATCGCCGCCCTGCAAAGTTCTTCGCCGGCCTCGACAAAGGGGCCGGACATTCCGGGGAAAAGGAGTCTCATTTGAATCTGACGACACCGGCATTGTTTAAAGGATTATGGAAGACCAAGCTCCCTGCCGGGCGGGATTGGCGCTATCGCCTGGATCAGGCCGGCCTGCGGATCATGGAAATGACGACGGGCACGGAAGGGGAATTTCTGCGTATCGGCGAGAGACTTCAGGAGATTCATGAACGGGCCCGGGCTATGTCGAAATTATCCGGCGCCGCTGCGGAACGCTTGTCCGGCGATACGATCGTTGCCCAAATAGAAGGGCTGAAGAAGATTCTTCGGCAGATCGGCGATGAGAACGAGTCTTCCCAGGGTGGGGCAGCGACCATCGCTATGATTCTCCAGCGTTTAAAGGAGGTTCATGGCCATCTGGAGTCTTTCGACAAGATCGTAAGAAATCTCCGGGTCCTCTGCAATCTGATCAGGATCGAAAGCGCCCGCTTGGGTAATAGACATGAAGGTTTCGCCGCCCTTGGCGACGATGTCCAGGGGCTCATCGCTCATGTGGATACGGGGTCCTCAACACTACGGATGCGGACGGAAGAAATCATCCGGCTCCTGGGCGACCATCTTGTCCTCGTCAAGGATTTTGAAACCTCGCAGCAGGAAAAGGCGAAGCAGATCCTCGATCGTTCAAACAGCAGCATCAGGGAGATGGAGATGCGTCACGAACTCTCCGCCCAAGTCATTAAAGATGCGGCGATGCGCTGGAAACAGATATCGGGAAGTGTTGGCGAAGTGGTGTCTTCCCTGCAGTTTCATGACATCACCCGGCAGAGAATGGAGCATGTCCGTGAAGCCCTGATAGAGCTTATGGGGCATCAAGAAAAAACTGTAGACACCGCAGAAGGAAAATCTCTCATTCCATTGCCGTTGCGCCGCCGCCGGGAAAACAACGGGAGACGTGACACTACGGAAGTGATGTCCAAGGCGGCGGTGACCTGTGAACTACAGACAGCGCAATTACAGCATGCCCGGGAGGATCTCGCCGGGGCGGTGGAACGGATCGGCAAGAATCTCTACCGCATCTCTTCGGAAATATCCGTGATGTCGGAAGATATTCAGAAGGCCGTCGGGGCCTCGGGTGAAAAGGAAGATACCTACTTCTCCGAGCTGGAAGCATCCCTTGGCAAACTAATGGACGCAATCGGTGAGTTCACGGAAATGAACCGGAAGATGTCGGCGTCGATGCTGCAGGTTGCCCACGCCATGGGGGAGATGAAGTCTTTCATCCGGGACATCCAGAAGGTGGGGATAGCGATGCGGGTTACCGCCCTGAATGCCTGCATTCACGCCGCCCATATCGGCGACAGCGGTCTGGCCCTGGGAGTTCTGGCTGATTCTATCCATCGGTTGTCTATCGATACGGCGGGGAGCATTGAGATCATATCGACCAATCTGGCGGGCATCGGCGGGGAGGCGGAAGCTCTGTCAAAGCAGGGGGGGCGTTACGATCAGGAGCGCGTAGAGAGAGAAAACGGGGCTCTTATGGAGCAGGTTAAATCGCTCATGCAGCCACTGCGGCAGATGGACGAGGAGCTGTCCGCCCTGTTACAGCGTTTCGACAGCGACGGGACGGCCCTGCAACAGGAGATCGAAGAAATGGCCGCCAACTTGCGGGTCCATGATGAGATGGACAAGGGGATCGGTTCGGTTGTGACGTCTCTGAAAGAGGTGACGGATGAGATGCACACTGCTCTTCCGGCCGGATCTGAACTGACTAAGGCGGCGGCCCTCGGCGATATGGCGGCACGCTATACCATGGTCCAGGAGCGGGAGATTCATATGGCCGTCGCGGGGGCAGCGCCGGTTGCCGCCCTGAGTATCTTGCCGATGATGATGGAAGAAGGGGAAGGCCGCGAAACGAACGAAGGAACCCTTGAAGGCGCGGAAGCGGCCCCGGTGGCAGGCGATGAAGGGGATCTCGGTGACAATGTCGAATTATTCTGAGCTGATGGGAATGGAGAGGCGGGAATATGTTTGAGCTTACTGGCGGGGAAGGAAGGGCGACCTTGATGGTCAGCGGGGAAGTAACCATACAGAACGCTTTGGCCTTTCGGGACGCTCTGAAGGAATGGGTAGAGAAGAGCGACACCCTGGACCTGAATATGGGAGGTGTCGCCGATGCCGATCTGACGTGCCTGCAACTGCTCTGTTCAGCCCACCGGTCCATAATGAGCATGAAAAAAAACCTGACCGTAATGGGAGAGCTTCCGGAAGCAATCGGCAAGGCAGCGCGGGAGGCGGGATTTGTCAGGGAGCAGGGATGCCGCGGCGAAGAAAGCCACAGATGCATATGGATGCTGAGGCCTGAGAAATAAGAACAGAGGAATGAGAAATGAGAGCAGAGGATATAAAAATGAGATCTGGGGGATGATAAATGAGTAAAGTCATCATGACGGTGGATGATTCCGCCAGTGTACGCCAGATGGTCAGTTTTACCATTCGTGACGCCGGATACGAGGTGATCGAAGCGGTGGACGGAAGGGACGCCCTTTCCAAGATTAATGGCAAGACTATTCATATGGTGATCACAGATCTCAATATGCCCAATCTTGACGGCATCGGCCTGATCCGGGAATTGAGAGCCTTGCCTGCGTTCAAGTTCGTTCCCATCATCATGTTGACCACGGAATCTCAGGCGGAAATAAAACAGGATGGCAAGGCGGCAGGGGCGACAGGGTGGATCGTAAAACCCTTCAAGCCTGAACAACTGCTCGCTGTAATCCGGAAAGTGATTGGATGATGGATCAATTCAAGGAAGCGTTCAGGGAAGAAGCCTATGAACTCCTTGGGGAGCTCGAAACGGCCCTGCTGGAACTGGAAAAGGAACCGGATTCCGCCGATCTGATTGGCCGGGTCTTCCGGGCCATGCACACCCTCAAAGGTTCAAGCGGCATGTTTGGGTTTGATGACATCAACAAGCTGACCCACAATATCGAAAATGTTTACGATCTCGTTCGGGGAGGGAAGATTCCCGTAACGAGCCCTCTCATTGACATGACACTCCGGGCCTGTGACGAAGTCAAAAGAATGATCGAACCGAGGGAAGAGGGTGACGCCGGCCCGGACCTCGATGCGGCGCTCGCCATCAGCGAGTCTTTCCGCGCATATCTGGAAGCCTCCCGCGCGGCAGCCGCACCCGCTGCGGCCCACGATCAAGGGGCAAAGCAGGCTGAGGAAAATAAGGATAAAGAGAAGGGCATCCTGAATACCTATCGGGTTTCCTTTCGACCCGCCGGGGACATCTTTTTGTCCGGAACCAACCCGATCATGCTGCTGAATGAAGTCCGAGATCTGGGCCTCTGCCACATCGTTGCCAAGACGGAACAGCTTCCCCCTCTCGACGAGATCGATCCCGAGGCCTGTTATACGGGCTGGGAGATCATGTTGACAACGGAGCACGATATCAACGCCATTCGGGACGTTTTTATCTTTGTGGAGGACAGGTGCACCCTGAATATAGAAGAAGTACCTGACGATTCATGGGCGGAGGCGGATAAGGAGGACCGGAAACTGGGTGAAATTCTGGTCGACCGGGGAGATATATCGGGATCAGATCTTCGCAAGATTTTGGATTCACACAAGAAAATAGGAGAGATCCTGGTTGAATCTGGTCTGGTCGGGGCGGAAAATGTGGAAGCCGCCCTTGTCGAACAGAAACATACCCGCGAGGTGAAGCAGCGGAAACAGCTTACCGAGACGGCAGCCAGCATTCGGGTCCCGGCGGAAAAACTTGATCGCCTCGTCAATATGGTGGGGGAGCTGGTTACCGTTCAATCCCGCCTGTCCCAGATCTCTACGCAGCGGAACGATCCCCTCCTGATTCAGGTAGCGGAAGAGGTGGAGCGCCTTATGGCGGAACTCCGTGACAATACCATGAGTATCCGCATGCTCCCCATTGGCAGCACCTTCAGCCGTTTCGAACGCCTGGTCCGGGATCTCTCGGCGGAACTGGGGAGAGAGGTGCTTCTGAAAACGGAGGGGGCTGAAACGGAGCTGGACAAGACGGTCATAGAGAAGCTCAATGACCCCCTGGTTCATCTGATCAGAAACTGCATCGATCATGGCATCGAACCTCCCCACATCCGTGAGGCCGCGGGAAAACCCCGCCAGGGAACGGTAGTGCTGGCCGCCGAGCATGCCGGTGCCCATGTCGTGATTACGATCCGGGACGATGGGGCCGGTCTCGACGCGGAAGCAATCCGTGCGAAGGCCATTGAGCGAGGCCTCATCGCCCCGGATGCCATATTGTCGGAAAAGGATCTCTACGCGCTCATCCTGCAAGCGGGGTTTTCGACGGCCAAAACGGTTTCCAGTGTCTCCGGGCGGGGCGTCGGCATGGACGT
>JANXZC010000099.1 GCA_025355725.1 Syntrophus sp. (in: bacteria) | reverse complement strand
CAGACAAGGGCCGGGAGTTTTGCGTAACAGCGAAAGATGGTTCGCATGCGGCGAATCAAATGTTTTCCTCCGTTCCGAGATTGATCTTAACATACGTTATTAATCATAATTACGTGTAAACTTACCGGAAGCGAAAAAGATTTTTTAAGCCGCAGCAAAGCCATTTTCAAAAGGTCTCCTATCAGCGAGGAGGAGAGGCAGAGGTGTCATCCTCCTCGCTGAATTGCATCTGGTAGAGCTTGAAGTACTCGCCCTTTCTGTCCAGAAGGTACTCGTGGGTTCCTTCCTCGACGATCTTGCCGTTAACCAGGACAATGATCCGGTCGGCGTTTCTAATTGTCGAGAGGCGATGGGCGATCATCAGGGTGGTCCTGCCGGCCATGAGGTTATCGAGGGCCTTTTGTACTTCGATTTCCGCTTCGGTGTCGAGGGAGGAGGTGGCCTCATCGAGGATGAGAATCGGGGCGTCCTTGAGGATGGCCCGGGCGATGGAAATCCGCTGCCTCTCGCCGCCGGAAAGTTTCGTTCCCTGTTCCCCAATGATGGTGTCATATCCCAAGGGAAGCTGCATGATGAAATCGTGGGCGTACGCGGCCTGGGCGGCCTGGATGATTTCTTCCTCGCTTCTTTGAATATCCCCGTAGGCAATGTTGTTTTTTACCGTGTCGTTAAAGAGAATGGTCTGTTGCGTTACCATCGCGATCTGTTCGCGGAGGGATTCGACGGTGACGTCCCGGACATCGTGCCCATCAATCAATAACCGTCCCGCCGAGACATCATAGAAACGGGGGATGAGGTTGACCAGGGTTGTTTTTCCGCCGCCGCTCATGCCGACAAAGGCCACAACCTCACCGGACTTTATGGACAGGTTTATGTCTTTCAGGACGGGCGTCTCCTCGTAGCGGAAGGTGACATTTTCGATATCTATGCCCCGGGAGATTCTGGGAAGGCTAACCGCCTGCTCGCTGTTGCTGATCTCCGGTTCCATATCAATGATGCTGAATACCCGCTCGGCTCCGGCAATGCCCTGTTGAATCGTATTATTCACGTTTGTCAGGCGTTTTACAGGCTCGTAAAGCAGGATCAATGCCGCCAGAAAGGAAAAGAAGGTGCCCGGGGTGGCGCCGCCTTTGATAACCTGGAGGCCGCCATAAAAAACAATCACCGCGATGCCGATGCCACCGAGGAACTCCATGAAGGGACTTGAGGCGGCGTTGATGGATACAGACTTGATATTCAATCTGAAAAGTCGCTCATTCTCTTCAGAAAATCGCTTATTCTCATAGTCTTCCATTCCGAAGGCCTTGACGATTCTCGTGCCGGAGATCGTTTCATGGAGGAGAGTTGTCAGGGTGCCCATGGTAATCTGGGAGCGGGTGGCCAGGCTGCGCATCTTTTTGCCGAACTTGGCGATGGGATAGATGATGAGGGGGAAAATAAACATGGCGATGGCGGCCAGTTGCCAATCACGGTAAAAAATGACAAAAACAAGGCCAATCAGTGAAAACGAATCTTTGAAGATACTGGTGACGGCTTCGGAAACCGAGCCCTGAAGTGAGCCGACATCATTTGTGATCCGGGACATCAACACCCCGGTGGGATGTTTGGTAAAAAAGGAAAGGGATTGCTTCTGAATCTGCTGGTAAAGCTTGTTCCGCAAATCGGCTACCACCCGCAGACCGATCTGGTTCATCAGGACTGTCTGTCCGTAACTGCACAGGCCCTTGGCCGCGTAGATCAGGACGACTGCAATGGGAACCCAGAAGAGGGTCTGGGTGTCTTTCCTGAGGAAGATATCATCCAGGGCGGGTTGGACGAGAAAGGCGAGGCTCGAAGTGGATGCCCCCACGACAAGCATGCAGCCAAGCGCTATCATGAATCGTCCCGCGTGGGGCCTTGCCAGGCCCAAGAGGCGCTTAAAAATATCCATTTACTACATTATCTCCAGTGCTAATTGGGCTGTCCGCTGGGCCGCTCCCGGAGTTCCCAGTTTCTCTCTGATTTCGGACAAGTCCTTCCGGATCTGCCTTTTTCTTTCTTCATTGGTCAGGATTGCCAGCAGTTCTCTTGCCATCCCCTCGGGATTGGCATCACTCTGGATCAACTCCGGGACGATAGTCCTTCCGGCAATGATATTTGCCAGACCGATGTGGCTCACATCAACGAACAGCCGTCCCATCAGATAGGAGAAAGGGGACATCTTATAAACAATGATCAAGGGCGTACCGATCAGGGCGGTTTCCAGCGTGGCCGTGCCCGATGCGACCATGGCGGCGTCGCAGATGGCCAGGACATCGTAGATCTCATCGTGGATGATCTTTATGTCCAGTTCCTCCTGGTAGGGCTTGAGCACCTCCGCGATATAGTCTTGATCCAGGGTGTCGGCCAGAGGGAGAACAAACTGCACTGTCGGAAGGACATCCTTTAAAATCAAAGCTGTTTTGAGCATTTCCGGGAGCAGTTTTGTGACTTCACTCAACCTGCTCCCCGGCAGGATGCCTACGGTGATCTTTCCGTCTTTAAGATCGAATTTATGCAATGCCTCCGGTCTCGTATAGCCGGTTTTAACAACATCAAGGAGCGGATGTCCCACGAATACGGCATCCACCCCGGCCTGATGATACATATCCTCTTCAAAAGGCAGAATGACAGCCATTTTTGTGACGTATTTCTTGATTTGCCCGATTCTTCCCCGTCGCCATGCCCATACCTGGGGACTTATGTAGTAAAATACTTTGATGCCTTTCTTTGATGCCGCCTTTGCCAGGGGCATGTTGAAATCCGGATAATCGATCAGGATAACCAGGGCCGGGCGCTCCACGAGGAGGGATTTCTTCAGGCGCTTCATAACTCCCAGGATCATACCTAATTTGGAGAATACCTCGGTCAGGCCTACGACGGCCATGTCTGCGGCGTCGGCGATCTGCCGGACTCCTGCGGCTTTCATCTTCGGGCCCCCGATGCCATAGAATTCCAGGGAGGAATCGAGACGGTGCATGGCCCGGATGAGATTGGCCCCATGAAGATCCCCCGAGGCTTCCCCGGCAACGATCATCACTTTTCTGGGGTCAGACTTACTTATTGACATTGACGTTGGATGTCAACAAGTAAGTCTGACCCCAGCCTTGCTTTTGCCTTCTCCATCTCCCCGGAAATGTTCAAGGCCAGCTCCAGGGCGTCCCGGCCATCCTTGCCGGTAACTAAAGGCGTCGAGTTGTTCCGGATGGAATCTACAAACGAGCGTATCTCTTCTTCCAGGGGGTCATGCTGGATCACTTCCACGGCATTGCTGATAATATCAAGTTTGCCTTTCTCACTGATCTTTTTGCTGAGGGAAACAAGTTCCCGCTTACTGTAGTCGACGGCATGATAACCTTCGATGCCGAAAAAGCGGATCTTCTGCATGGTCTTCCCCGTGACGCGGCTGGCCGTGATGTTGGCGACACAACCGCTCTTGAATTTCAGGCGCACATTGGCAATATCCGCCTGTTCGGAGAGAACGGAAACACCCACGGCGTCGATCGCCTCGATAGGTGAATCCACAAAATGGAGAATAATGTCGAGGTCATGGATCATGAGATCGAGAATGACATCCACATCCGTCCCTCTTTCAAAGAAGGGATGGAGGCGATGGGCTTCGATGAAAAGGGGTTTTTTTATTACCTTGGCTAAAGCGATTACCGCCGGATTGAATCTTTCGACGAATCCGACCTGGAGGAGGGCTCGGTTTTTTGCGGCGACGGCGATCAGTTCGTCGGCCTCATGAAGGGCAACGGTAATCGGTTTTTCCAGAAGGACATGAACGCCGGCATCGAGAAAGGTCTTGGCCGTTTCATAGTGAAAGGGCGTCGGGACGGCAATACTGACGGCATCGACAGAACCGATCAATTCCCGGTGATCAAAACATGACCGGCAGCCATACTGTTCGGCGGCGCGGCATGCCCTGTCCTCAATAACATCTGCTACTGCCGTAATTACGCAGCCTTCCAGGTTACGGTACTTTTGCAGATGATAATTGCCAAGGTGGCCGATGCCGATGACGCCGATGCGGATTTCTTTCATTACCGGCAGATACCTCGCTGTGAATTCTCAATGAAATCAATGAACTGACGAACTTCCGGAATATCGGCCACTTCCGATTTTACCCTGCCGATGGCCGTCTTCAGCAACAGGGATGATCTGAAAACAAGGCGATAGGCCTGCTTCAATGACTGGATTGTCTCAGGTGAGAAGTTCCTCCTCTTGAGGCCGATTAAATTGAGGCCGTACAGATTGGCCGTATTCCCCGAGGCCATGACAAAGGGAGGAACGTCTTTAGCGACGGCGGAGCAGCCCCCAATGATGCAATGAGCGCCGATGCGGACGAACTGGTGGATGCCCGTCAGCCCCCCGATGATGGCGTTATCCTCAACGTGGATGTGTCCGGCCAGATTGGCGGCATTGGCCATGACGATGCGATTGCCAAGTTTGCAATTGTGGGCGACATGACAATAGGCCATCAACAAATTGTAATCACCCATGATGGTTACCCCGATATCTGCCGAGGTTGCCCGGTGAATCGTCACATACTCCCGGATCGTGTTGTAATTCCCAATAATTGTCCGGGTTGCCTCCCCCTTGAATTTCAGGTCCTGGGGGACGGCGCCGATGGAGGAGAATTGAAAAATTCGGCAGCCCTCACCGATATCAGTCTGGCTATCAATGACGACATGGGGGCCGATAATCGTGTTTTTACCAATATTTACATCAGGGCCGATAATCGAGTAGGGACCAATTTCTACGCCCTCTCCCAGATGGGCTTCCGATGAGATGATGGCGGTGGGATGGATCTTCATGTGTTAGCCTTCTCCTCTTCCTTTTCCTTGATAATTATTTCAAGAGCTTCGACGCGCCGGTTGAGGGCGGCGATTTTACTTCTCATCTCCGGGAGTTTAGGAAGCGTTGCCACCACCCGCCGCCATTCCCGGTAAGGCTGCTGGGGCGACCCGGCGCAGATCTGTCCGGGGGGAATATCCTTATGGATGCCCGATCCGGCAGCAATCATGGCATGGTCTCCGATGTTGAGGTGGCCGACTACTCCGGCCTGACCGCCGATCATGACGCTCTCCCCGATTTTTGTGCTGCCGGAAATACCGACCTGGGCGACAATGATCGAGTTTGCCCCAATCACAACATTGTGAGCGATCTGAACCAGATTATCTATTTTGACGCCCCTTTGTATCCATGTTCTGCCGAGGGTCGCCCGATCAATAGTTGTATTGGCGCCGATCTCGACATCGTCATCGATCTGGACTATCCCCACCTGGGGGATCTTCCGGTTTTCCTGCCCCGGCATGGCGAAACCAAAACCATCGCTGCCGATAACCACTCCCCCATGAATAGTAACCCGTTTACCGATGACACATCCCCGGTAAACCGTGACATTGGGATAAAGGACAGATCCCTCGCCGATAGTTACGTCGCAGTCGATAACGACCCCGGGGTAGAGGATGACATCTCTTGCGATCCGGGTCCGGGGGCCTACATAAACATGCGGGTAGATCGAGGCCTCAGGGGATACAAGGGCATTTTCTCCTATGAAAGCCAGGGGGTGGATGCTTGCCTTTGGAGGCAGTTGCCCATAAAAATGTTCAAGCAGTTTGCCGAAGGCAACATAGGGGTCCTGGACAACGAGCAGGTTCTTGCCTGTGCTTTCGGTCCCCGGTTTTACTAAAATAGCGGAAGCTTTTGTAGTTACAAGTTTATCACCGTATTTGGGGTTGGCGAAAAATGAAATATCTCCGCTTTTCGCCTCATCGAGACTATTAACCCCGCTGATGATGACGTTGGCGTCGCCAATGATTTTGCCGTCCAGCAGGACGGCCAGTTCGCTTAAGGCCTTTTCCAAGAATATACTACCTTGTCTTTTTGAGCTTATTGAATTCTTGCGTGACCCTTTGGGTCAGGTTATTGTCCTTGGTATGGTAAGCAATGGTAGGGTTGCTCAGATCCATGATAAGAGTGTAGCCTTCCTTCTCACCGATATTGCTTACGATCTTCATTATTTCCGGGACATTCTTGCCGAGGAATTCCTGACGGCGTCCCTGAATATCCTCGTTGGCGTCTTTAACCAGATCCTGATAGTCACGGAACTTCTTCTGGTAGGCTTGCTCCTTGTCTTTCATGGCTTTTTCGGTCAGGACGGGGCGCTGCTTTTCCAGCTCATCCTTCAGCCGCTGTAATTCCTTCTCCTTTTCTTGGATGTTCTTTTTGGTTTTTTCATAGCTCTTTTTTAGATCTTCTGCCACGGCCTTGCCAATATCGGAGTTCATCAGAACCTCTTCCACATGAACAAAACCGATTTTTTCGGCCCTTGACAATTGAGGATTCCCCAGGGACAGGGAAAAGACAAGACCAGCCACAATTGCAATAAATAGATATTTCTTCATGATCATCCTCCACATTTATTAATTATTACATATTCATGCCGATGGAGAATTCCCATCTGTATGGATCTTCACCCGGCTTCTTGTCCAAAACATAACCCCATTCAAGTCTTAGTGGACCGATGGGAGAATACCAGCGGATACCCGCCCCGGCGGTTTGGCGCATATCACCGAGATGATACCCCCCGAATGACTGTCCGTCACCCCACGCGTTGCCCGTATCATAGAAGACGACGCCCTTCATGCCTGCATTCTTGATCAGCGGGAAAACAAAGTCGGCGTTTAAACACAGCATGGTTGTGCCGCCGATCAGGTCGTTCGTGACCGGGTCTCTGGGGCCGATATCCCTTAACCCCCTCAAAGTGCTTATCCCCCCGAGGTAATACCTTTCATAAATGGGAAGCGGTTGGCCTTCGTTTGCCTGAAGGTAGCCGATTCGTCCCCGGATGTCAAAGACCGTCTCAAAGGGAAAGGGAAAGTAAACGGCCGTAGAACCTGTATATTTGGTGAAACTTGTAGATCCTCCCAGCGGTCCGCCGGCCAGGAGAATCGTGCCTGCGTTTTTCGAACCCGTGGTGGGGAAAAAGTTGTCGTCTGTCGTATCCCGGGAAAGAGTGAACCCCATACTGCTCGTCGTGGCGGTCCCCGCCTGCGACTGGATATAAGTCGATGCTGTGGATAGAACATCCCTCACATCCGTAAATGCCAGGGTGTAGGATACATATCCCATGATCCTCTCCCATATGGGATGCCCGAAAACGGATCCAAATCCCTTTGTATCCAAGTTATAGGTATCATAGCTGCGGGTAGAACTCCAGAGGTCGAACTTGCTCCATATGGGCATGTCGAAGAGCCATGGCTCTGTAAAGGAGATATCATAGTAGGTTGATACGGAGCCGATATTAGCCTTCAGGTTCAGAATTTGCCCCCGGCCGAAGAGATTCTCCTGGGATACCGAGGCCATCGCCATCGCCCGATCCAGGGCGCTATAGCCGGCCCCCATACTGACCATACCCGTCGGCTTTTCTTTAACACGGATATTGACATCGGCAAGGGTGTCATCGGAACCCTTTTCGGATTGAAAATCCACTTCCTCGAAATATCTCATGCGCATCAGATTCTTATAACTATCTTTTAAATTCGTACTGTTGTAAAGATCTCCTTCCGCGATCAAGAGATTTCTCCTAATGACCTTGTCCCTGGTCTTGGTGTTTCCGGATAAAGATATCCTGTTGAAATAAACCGTATTACCTTTCTTGATCTGATATATAACATCTACGGTTAGGTCTTTGTCGTTGACTTTGGTCATGGGAGATACATCAGCGTAAGCATAGCCTTCATCATTACAGAATTGGGTCAGGAGATCCATGTCTTTAATGATAGCCCCGCGGTCGAAATTGTCCTGTTTCCTGATATTCAATTTTCCCATCAGTTCCGAGCGTTTTATTTTTAGCGAATCGCCCGTAATGTCCACCCTGCCGATTTTAAACCTTCGGCCTTCGGTGATGGGAATCTTGATGTAGATGCCTTTTTTATCGAAGGTGATATTCGGTTCCCCTACATGGGCGTTGATAAACCCGTTATTCAGGTAAAAGGCATTGAGCTTGTTGGCGTCCTGCTTGAGATCGTCTTTTTTGAGAAGTCCCGAATCGGTAAAATAATGGAAAAATCCCTGTTCTTCGGTCTTCATCAGCCCCTTGAGTTCTTTTTCCCGGTAAGACTGGTTTCCCTCGAAAGAGATCTTTTTAATGTAGGTCTTGTCATTTTCCTTGATGCTGAAGACGACGCGAATGTCTTTTTCTTTTTCCTTTTCAATAGCATAGGTGATTTCGGCGTTGTAATAGCCTTTGTTGTCGTAAAGGGTTTTGATCTTCTCGATAGAGGACGTAATCTTTTCCCGATTCAGGGCCTGGCGGGTCTTGAAAGTCAGGGCGGCTTCAATATCTTTGGTGTCTAATTTCTTGTTCCCCTTGATTTGAATATCCGTGATGAGACCCTTTTCTTTCACGATGAACGTGATTACCCGTCCTTCCGCTGTTTCCGTGACGTCGGCGACCACGTCGTCAAAATATCCAAGTTTGTAGATGGCCCGGATATCATCGGCGAGACCGCTTTCGGAGTAAATACTTCCTTGGGTGCTCTTGAGAACCTGATTAAGGGCACTGCTTTCGATCTTTTTGTTTCCCTGAAAACTGATGCGGGCAATCCGTTGGGTAGCGGCTATCTTGATCAGGATGTCCCCGCGCAGTTGGGCGGCTATAGAAGAGATACTTTCCGGGCCTTTCCCCTGCGCGGAATATGGCGGCAGAAACTTGTCGGCCGTGACGTCATAGATCTTGACGTCCACATTCAGCCTCTCCCCTAATTCGGTCAGGGTTCCGGAGACGACGTATGCCGCCCCCGTGAGCTTGCCCATGGCAACGATAGTTGTATCATCGGCTTTGCGATCCGCCATGAGCTGCATGATCTTTTCCTTGGGGATGAGCCGAACATTTTTTGCCTTATTCAACTCCCGGGCAAGGTTGTCATAAAGAGCCCCCTGGAGAAAGGCCGCCGGACTTTTACTGTACACGGTGAAGGGCAGCAGGGATACCTTGATGGGTTCGGCCGCCGAAATAGCTGTCGGGTGAAGAAAGATCACCCCCAAGATCATCCCGAGGCTAAGCCCAAGGGTAAGGATGGTACAGCTTATGGACGTCGTCGCTTTTTTATGTCGATGAGATGTCATATGTCCTTCCATCGCGGAGTCCGACTCTTTTTTGCATGCGGTCCGCCAAGCTTTTGTTATGGGTGACCACCACCAACGTAATTTTTTTTGAGATATTGAGTCCTAAC
The DNA here is from genome assembly GCA_025355725.1 of Syntrophus sp. (in: bacteria). Taxonomy (GTDB): domain Bacteria; phylum Desulfobacterota; class Syntrophia; order Syntrophales; family UBA8958; genus UBA8958. Next base: position 9,080 of record JANXZC010000099.1, on the reverse strand, counting down.
AGAATGTCTTCTATCTTTTTTCCTGTTTCCGTGTCAAGGTTTCCCGTAGGCTCATCGGCAAGAAGAATATCTGGTTCCATGACCAAAGCCCTGGCGACGGCCACCCGCTGTTGCTCCCCGCCGGAAAGCTCGCCCGATTTATGGGTGAAACGGTGAGCGAGACCGACGGTTTCCAGCAGCGATTCTGCCCGCTGTTTCGCCTCTCTGCGGGAAAGGCCATGAATCAGGGCCGGCATCATGGTGTTTTCCAGGGCGCTGAATTCGGGCAGCAGGTTGTGGAGCTGAAAGACGAAGCCGATCTTCCTGTTCCTGAACTTGGCAATTTTATTATCATCCCAAGAGAAGATATTGATGTCATCAAAGAGGACCGTTCCGGAAGTGGGGTGATCCAGGGCGCCCAAGATATGGATCAAGGTGCTTTTCCCGGCCCCGGAAACTCCCAGCATGGCCAGAGACTCTCCCCTCCGTATTTCGAGGTTCAAACCCTTCAAAACCTCGATATTGTTTCCGTCTTTGATAAATGTCTTTTTCAGATCGCTAACCAGAATCACTAATCGTACCTCAAAGCTTCCGCCGGATCCAGCCTCGAGGCGCGCAGCGAGGGATAGATCGTCGAGAGGAAGCAGATCATCATGGCGCCGATAATGATCATGGCAACGTCGCCATAATTAACCTTCGAAGGCAGCTCCGTCAGATAGTAAACGTCTCCCGGGAGGATTTTAATACCTAAAATACGCTCCACATACAGCGATATGCTTGCCAGATTCAAGGCAACCAGCAATCCGGCAATAGTCCCGAGAAAGGTCCCGATGGCGCCGATAATGATCCCCTGAAAAACGAAAATCTTCATAATCTGACGAGAAGTTGCCCCCATAGATTTGAGAATGGCAATATCCTTTGACTTCTCCATAACTACCATGATCAGGGTCGTTATGATATTAAAAGCCGCCACGAGGACAATGAGACTCAGAATGATGAACATGACCCGCTTTTCCAGCCTCAGGGCGGCGAAAAGATTTTTGTTCATCTCCATCCAGTTTCTTGCCCAGTAAGGATAACCAAGCTTTTTTTCCATATCCCGGGCGATTACATCGGCCTGATAAATATCATTAACCTTGATTTCCAGTCCGGTGACCATCCCTTTCATATTAAGGAATTCCTGGGCGTCGGGCAGGGAAATGTACGCCAAAGTCGAATCATATTCGTAAAATCCCGAATCAAAGATGCCGGCAATCAGAAAGCGCTTCATCTTCGGGACCATCCCCATTGGCGTCGAGATGCCCATCGGCGATACGACGGTAACGGTTTCAAAGAGGTAAACACCCAAATGTTTAGCCAGTTCCTTGCCGATAAGCATGCCGGGAAGCTCGGCGATGTCATTGGATAGTTTTAAATGGGCCCGTTCGGTTACCTTGAGATAGGCTATTTTGCCATCCCTGATTTTTCCCAGGCTGATGACGCGAAAGGCACTCTCCGGTTCCAGACCCCTTAAAACGACACCCGTAACGCCCTGGTTACTCTTCAACATCGCCTGACTGTATATGAAGGGTGTCGAGGCAACAACGCCGTTTAATACTTCCACATTTCTTGCCAGCTTGTCATAATCCTTCATCGGCCCCGTATACTCCATCAGCAGGACATGGGAGTTCATCCCCAGGATCTTGTTGCGGAGGTCCGTTTCAAAGCCGTTCATTACGGCCAGGACAATGATCAGAGCGGCGACGCCCAAGGCGATACCGCCGATCGACAGGAACGTGATAATGGAGACAAATACCTGTTTCCGCTTGGCCTTGAGATACCTGAGGCTTATGAAAAATTCAAAAGACATGGATGTCTATAGCTCCCTCTCCTTCAAGGGGAGGGGCGGCGTGGAGAGGGGGGTGTTGGTTCTCAGTTGGGGAAATAGGATCACGTCCCGAATAGAGGCCGAGTCGGTGAAGAGCATCACCAGGCGATCGATCCCGATGCCTTCCCCTGCCGTCGGCGGCATGGCGTATTCAAGGGTCTTGATATAGTCCTCATCCATCTGGTGGGCTTCTTCATCTCCCGCCTCCCGCTCCCGAAGTTGCATCAGGAAGCGCCCCCGCTGATCCTCCGGGTCATTGAGTTCCGAAAAGGCATTGGCGATTTCCTTGCCGCAGATGTAAAGCTCAAAGCGGTCGGTAAAATCCGGATTCAAGGTATTCCGCCGGGAAAGGGGAGACACCTCCACGGGATATTGGGTGACAAAGGTGGGCTGAACAAGGTTTTTTTCCACCCTTTCCTCAAAAATGATCATGAGAATTTTCCCGAGGGCTTCCTTTTCATCCACTTCCAGCCCCAGCTGCCTGGAAAATACGACCGCCTGGGACTGATCATCCAAAACGCCGGGTGCGACGTCAAGGTATTGAATAATGGCCTCTTTAACCGTGATCCGCTGCCAGGGGGATTTTAAGTCGATCTCTGTTCCCTGATACGTAAACTGTGGAACGCCGAAGAGATTGCGGGCGATGAAAATAAAGAGCTCCTCGGTGAGATCCATCAGGTCTTCGTAGGTTGCATAGGCCATGTAGAATTCCATCATGGTGAATTCGGGATTATGAAAAGTGGAAATCCCCTCGTTTCGGAAGTTTCTGTTAATCTCGTAAACCCTTTCCAGTCCCCCGGTTACAAGTCGCTTCAGATACAGCTCCGGAGCGATACGCATGTACAGTTCCATGCCGAGGGCGTTATGATATGTTTTGAAGGGTTTGGCCGCTGCCCCACCGGCCTGGGCCTGCATCATGGGGGTTTCCACTTCCAGAAAATCCCTTTCTTCCATGAAATCCCTTATCAACTTGATAATCCGGCTCCGCTTGTAGAACACTTCCTTGACGTCAGGATTCATGATCAGGTCGAGGTGACGCTGGCGATATCTGGTTTCGACGTCCGTCAACCCGTGCCACTTCTCGGGAAGAGGGTGGATGGACTTGGCAAGGAGACGTATCTCCCTAGCTTCAATCGTCAATTCCCCTGTTTTGGTTTTGAAGATCCTGCCGCTGACATAAACTATATCTCCGACATCAAGGCGTTTGAAGAGGGCGTAATCCTCCTCGGTAATAAGGCCCTTGTGGATAAAGGCCTGCAGCCTTCCTTTGCGGTCCTGAATACTCACAAAGGAGGCCTTTCCAAAATTTCTGATCGCCATCAAACGCCCTGCCAGAGAAAATGTTTCCTCGACTTGGGTCAGGGATTCCTGTTCCAGGTCTCCAAAACGGGCCCTAAGTTCTGCCGAGGTATTTTTAACCCTTGCATCATTGGGATAGAGGTCAATACCCGCTGCTCTGATGCCGGCGATTTTTTCTTTGCGATTTCTTATTAGTTCGCTTTCTTCCATTTTACAAATGTCCCATCCAAATAAAGTGCATTTTGCTATATTTTTTTCTACCAATAGTCAAGGAGGATTTCTGGATCGGAGTTTACGAATCATATTGCCATAAGGAAAGAACTTATGTATGGTCAACGGAAATTGCGATTCTATGAAAAGGAGGACTTATGGTCAACAAGGTCATGCTCATAGGTAGATTAGGCGGTGATCCGGAGGTGAAGTACACGCCGGATGGTCTCATGATTACCAATTTCACGCTGGCAACGGATGAACAGCGGAAGGACAAGAATGGTGAGCGAATACAGAAAACTGAATGGCATCGAATCGTAACCTTTGGAAAGCTGGCAGAAATATGCGGCAACTATCTGTCAAAAGGAAGGCTGGTTTTTGTCGAGGGGAGGATTCAAACCAGGGCCTGGGAAGACAAGGAAGGAATAAAACGATACACTACCGAGATCATTGCCGCCAACATGCAGATGCTGGAAGCCAAGGGCCAGCAAAAGGCGCAGGGTCCGGCGGCGACTGAGGGCTCAACCCCTCCTTACTTCAGCGCCGAATCCCTTCCCGATGATGATGTCCCTTTTTGAAGAAGGGAATGGGGATTATTTAGGCTCGATCTTCTTGCTGTCTGGTGTTACATCAATATCCTCGGGCTCCCGGTTTGCTTTTTTGAAATTCTTTATCCCCTTCCCGATCGCGCCGCCGATCTCGGGAAGCTTCCCGGCGCCAAAAATTATCAATATGATAACCAGGATAACAAGAAGTTCCGGCATGCCAATACCAAACATAAAGAGTCTCCTTTCTGGAGATGACTTGATTTATTAGAGTATCCTTAAAGCATTGTTGCACAGTTGTCAATTCTTTCAGGGAAGAAAATCAAGGGAGCTTGAGATGCGCAACCTCTCCCCGCTTTCCCAGGGAGGGAAGGGTTTTATCCTGGAAAAACATCAGAACGCCTCCGGCATTGCCGACATCGATGATAAAAGATTCCCGGGCCGTCCGTTCTATCCGGTCTCCCTTGCTTAGTATCATTTGTTCCGCTTGCTTCTGGTCGGCGGAGATCCTGATCCATGTTTTTTCCACCGCTTCTATTTTCAGATTTAAGACCTGCCCTTGCTTCTGGACGCCGGCGCCCTGGTTCGCAGAGGTTTGCCCGGACGGGGTTACGATGGACGGCGGTGATCCGGCGGGTGCAGTTACGGGAATGTTCGGGGCAGGCGCCGTTGCAGGTATTGGTAAAGAAGGCATTTTCTGTGAACTTGTTTGACGGACGGAGAAGAGATCCATAACATCGTTGATATCAACAAGTACGATTAAAACAATTAAACCGAAGAGCACGATTGCAGCGACTACCCAGAGGAGAAAGCGGATACGATGTGTGTTTTTTTCTTTTCGGGGTAGCTCTTTATGTTCTTCCTCAGGGACATCATGGATTTTGTCAAGGGATTTAAGGTAGTTTTCGTATTGTTGCAGAAGGGGCTTGCTGTCGGTTTCAAGGATACCGGCATAGGTCTTGATGAAGGTTCTCGCGTAAACCGGCTCGGGAAGAAGGTGGTAATGTTCTGCTTCGATGGCTTCAAGATTTGTTACGGTGATTCTCGTTACTGAAAAAATATCCTTCAGGGTGAGTCCCCTGCCTTCCCGGAGAAGCTTGAGATCGATAACTCCCGGCTCTTTGTTGACGACATCTGTTTCTGCTGATATGGATTCAGGGGATTTCATGTCTGCTTCCTTGTTGCATTTTTGCTTAACATCAATTACGAAGCCATGCAAATAAAATGATTGAAGGGATTAATAATCATGACTAATATGGAAACAACGAGGAAAATTATGGCAGCGAGTTCCGATTATAAAAGACTGGCCGTCTCGGCGGCGCGTGAGGCCGGTGGCTACTTGAAAGAGCACCTTTATGGCCGCCATCTTGTCCGTTTCAAGGGGGAAATCGATATTGTTACCGAAGCGGACCAGTATGTCGAGAGTATGATCATCGCGGCCATTCATCAGCAATACCCTGACCACGATATTCTGGCAGAAGAATCGCCGGCCACGCATACCGGTTCTCTTTACCGCTGGATCATTGATCCTCTGGATGGGACGACGAACTACGCCCATGGCTATCCCGTATTCTGTGTTTCCATTGCCCTGGAGCGGGAGGGAATCTGCATTTTGGGGGTGGTATTCAATCCTATGCTGGGGGAGATGTTTGTGGCGGAAAAAGGGCAGGGCGCTTTCCTCAATGACAAACCCGTCGCCGTCTCGGAGACAACGGATATTTCCCGGAGTCTTCTTGCGACCGGATTCCCGTACGACATCCGTTTAACCAAAGAGAACAACATGGATCATTTTGAGTCGATGGCCCTAAAGGCCCAGGCCATTCGCCGTGCCGGTTCGGCAGCTCTGGATCTGGCCTATGTGGCCGCAGGCCGCTTTGACGGATTTTGGGAATTGAAACTGAGCCCCTGGGATACTGCGGCGGGATGCCTGCTGGTGCAGGAGGCGGGAGGGGTCATTACGGATTTACATGGGGAAGCGTTTACCTTGACAGCCCCTCATGTCATCGCATCAAACGGCAAGATACACGGGCAGATACTGTCCGTATTGCACGGGGCAACCTCAGGATAAGGACGGAATATCAGAAGCTGTATTCAAATTCCAGGATGATTCTGTCGTTGCGCTGCCAGCGGCCATAAAGACTGTCGGACTGTCCCCCGAAGAATTCCGCCGCGAGTTTTGAAATTAGGCCATCCCGAAATTTATACTTCGCCTCCATTCTCTGAAACCGTCCATAATCAATATTGTCGACCTGAAAATTACAGACGAACTGAAAAGACAATTTATTGCTGTACTCAAAATTGATACGGCTCAGGATGTCATTACGGCCGAGGCGCGACTTCTTTGAACTGGAGACATAGTTTTCCGCGTTCTGAACTCTGGTGATGATCTCATTGGCGTATTCAGCGGTAAATTCGATCTTCTCGAGCCAGAGCTTTTTTGCGAAGTCATCAAAGGTGTAAGTAAACCCGCCCACGTAATTAAAATAGTCGTCATCCTTCCGATCGTAACTATAATTATATAACACCTCCCCATGAAATTCCCAGCTTTCGTAAGTCGTGGAGAAACCGGCGGCATAGTCGTCCACCTTGACGACTTCCTTGATGCGCTGTGGTGCGGTGGTTCCTGGAGTTGGTCCCGGCACTTGTTCTTCCCGAACGACGTAGAAGGGATTGGGACCATGATAGAAGGAGGCAAAGAGATCCCAACCGTATAATCCCTTCTTCTTGAACCGGGCAAAATAGCCGAAGTTGGTGTCCGTTACCTTGGCGACATCATCCCTCATGTTGGCGTTTCCCGCATCGTAGAGGTCGAATTCCGTGGATTCTCCCTGCTTCCGTTCTCCCATCCAGCGTGAAGTCTCGCTGGGCGTCTTCTGGGGCTGATACACGGGGAGAAAGGCGGCGGTAAGCGTCGTCGCTTCCGCTACGTCGAAATCCATTCGCGCCTGCCAAATGTTGAGATCCTTGACGTCCAGGGGATCATTGAGATCCTGAGGCCGCATCCGGTCGGAGGGCAGGTACAGTGTCGACATGCCATTGGTGAGGGTCTTTTTCCCGATGAGAAAGTTGAAGGTGTCCCGGCTGTAGTTGATGTATAAATCACTGATATCCATGATGCGTCGCCGCCGGTCCATGTCCTGCCAGAACTCACTGAAAGAGGTGCCGGAATATGTGTTTTCCTCGTTGCCGTACTCAACCCAGCCGCCGACATTCAGGGCGAAGTTCTTGTAGCTGATCTTGTCGGAAAACTTAAAAAGGGCGCTGCCGAAATCGTTTCTTGTATCCGCTCCTTCCCTCTCCGGAGGATTCTGCCAGTAATGCATCCCCCGCAGGCGGAGACTGCCGTGAAAGTCGTCCACAAGTTTTGAGAGAACGGTCGACTGCTTTGCTGCGGCGAGGGGGAGCTGCTCTTGGCCTTTTTGCTCAGGAGGGGCCGGCACCGCCTTATCCATCTCCTTGAGCAGATCGTCTTCCTGGAAGCGGTAATCCGTCTGCCCCCATGAGAGAGGGGGGCAGAGGAGACAAATAACCAACAGAAAGGCCAAACTTTTGAGAAGCGGGTTCATTCTCATCTGTATAGTACCCCTTTACTCCAGATGTTTGCCTGACAGAATAAACTGTTCGGTGAAGGTGGAATCAGCCATATTGGTATTTATTTTTCGGGACCTCGTCGTCGTCGCCGTTTTGTGGCTCTTCTCCATATTGTTCATAATAGTCTGCATGGGGCGCATGACGGCGCCGCCTACGTTCTCATATTTATAGTTGAGTTGGGTTTTCTGGTGTTTGTCACGCCGATCATAGAAATCCGTCTTCAGGGTGGTCAGGTTGACCTTTTCGATCCACATGATCCGCTTGGCATAGCCGGTTTCCTGTTTTTTCTTATCATTGGCGGGAAGGGCCTCGATCACATAACAGTCATAAGGTTTTCCTTCATGACTGAACTGTTCCGAGCGGAGGATGTTGTAATTGAAATTATCCAGGTCTTCCGGTTCCATGTCTTCATAGGTAAAGTCGGTGCCCATGAAGTAGTTTCTCTTCCCCGCCTTGGCAATTCGTTGTTCAGATTTCTTGGCCGGCAGGTATAGCCACTGATCGTTGTCTCCGCCTTTTTTCTCCCAGGTCCGCAGGGCCGTCCCGCGGATGTCGCCGGGGCTCTGAAACACCACGAGGTAGCGGTGCAGGTCTTTGCCTACTTCCTTTGCATAGCGCACGACCTGACGGTTTTCCTTGGCCCCGCTCTTGTCGAGGAGCACCATGTCCTCATTGCCGATTTCCGTCTTGACCTTATGGCGTTCCTTCTGTTTCTCCATAACCTGCTTTCCCGTCATCTGCGCTGAGACAACGGAAGCGCTGAAAAGAAATAAAATTCCGATGATCCATATGATAGTCCTTTTTGCCATATCCGCCTCCTTTGATAAGCTGATCACGATTAGTCTTAATTGTCCCGGGCCGGTTCCTTCTCCAGCCTTTCAATCCTTGCCTTGATGTCTTCCAGCTCCCGCTGTTCCGGAATATTGAGTTTTTTCAAGAGGAGGGTTACGATTTTCCCCACCTGATCCTCCATTTCATCGGTCCATTTGGCATAGAACCAGAAAGAGGTAAAGTCTGTCATCACCTTTTCCGTTTCACCTTCGACGGCATTGCGAGTCTTTTGTGTTTTTTTAACAAGACCTTCGACGGCCTCCTGGGCCTCCTTTCTCGCGGTTTCTCCTTTCTCCGCCAGATTGTCAACGACGCCTTGAATTTTATCCGTCGCCGCAAGGGCCATCCCTGTGCCGATCAGCACTGCTTTCTTCGCCAGATCCAGCATTGCTTTCTCCTTTCCGATTCGATCCTGAAATCCTCTATTACCGATGATTTCATATACTATGAAATCCCGTTGTGTCAATGATCATTTCGGGGGTTTTTCCATTGACAGGACAGGATGTTTCCAATATGCTACCTCTACATCAACCTTCCTTATTGGATTGGAGGTTTTCCAAGCAGATCATGAAAACTGAAAAAACAAAAGCAGATAATCCGTCCGTTTCTTCCCCATCTTCATCTCCTCCCTTTGCCAGCCGCTTTGAGAGCATCGGCGTCAAGGTCCCTGAGCAGCGCCTGTCCACTAAGGACTTGATGAGCGGGGTTAAAATGTGGGGAAAACTCGATCTGGAGCGTCTGACCGGCATCAAGGAGAG
>JANXZC010000079.1 GCA_025355725.1 Syntrophus sp. (in: bacteria) | reverse complement strand
TTACGGAAAACCGCGGCCCTAACTGCCCGAATTGTCAAGTGTTTTTATTGAAATTTACGAAATATATTTTGCCCCTTGTGATGCCGATACAATTGATTATTCACAGTTTTACATGCAAGTCCCTATCCGGACATTGCTGAATATATGTTAGCTATATTTACTGCCTGATTTCCGGGACATGCTATAGTATCCCGACTATTATTGATTGTAACCTTGCATATTTTCTAAAATCAGTCAATTAATGAGTTCAGGAGGGAGCGGATCTACTCCAAAAGGGAGAAATTGGCTTTCAGATGTGTGCGCGCTTTCGATCGCAATTCAATAAACCGTGATGATGCTTTAGTTATCGCTTTGTATTTGAAGGGAATCGCCGTTAAATATTCGGCAGATACATTTTCTTTTGATAGAATAAATGCAAACTCTATGCGATGCGTACCTCTAATTTCTTACCCAACGCTTTTGCAACTCGATCCAATGTAGAGAGTTTGATGTCTTCAGCGTGATTTTCAATTCTTGAAATCGCGGTCTTTTGGGTTTTAAGGCGTGAGGCAAGTTCCTCCTGGGTTAATCCTGCGGATTCGCGTGCCTGACGTAGTACATACCCGATCTTGAATTGTTCGTAGCCTTCATCAAAACCAGTGGCAAACTCCTTATCCGTCTTTTTTCTCGTGGCTATATATTTTTTTAGGTCACTCATACCTTTTCCCCTTTCCTCTTCAAATAATCCCGTCGATACGATTCGGCTTTCTCTATTTCTTGTCTGGGTGTTTTCATACTTTTTTTCTCAAAGCCGTGGGTCAGTATAACCACCGCATGGCTGTCAAAGAAACAGAATATTCTATAAATGTTGGAACTGTATCTGATTCTGCACTCCCAGACATCCTCCGTCCCTGTCAGCTTTTTAAAATATGTAGCTGGCACTATTCCCAAATCTTCCAAGAGGCGAAGTACCCACACCACCTTTTGAGCTACTTTGCCGGGCAAGGCATCAAGAAAATCTTGGATGGGGCATTTCCCATCTATTGTCTTATAAAAAATGACGGTTCTGTTCACGGCAATATGTTAACCCACACGTTAACTTCTGTCAAGCTAATTGTCAACTTCGGAAACATGATAGAAATATTTCATGCCGACGTACCATTCCTTATATTTACAATCCCAAAGACATCAATGTTCATGCTGGTTATGCTGAACAATCCTATTTTCCATGCAGGATGTCCATCCATCAGATTGCCTCTGAATCGCTAATCTTGCCAAGGTAGACCTGCGTGGTTTTCAAATCCTGGTGCCTCAAGATAACCTTCGAGACAACTTCCAATGGCACACCGTTTCTGCTTGCGTAGGTGGCCGAGTATCTCCGGAGATCATGGGGCGAAATACGGACATTATCTTTTTTCCCCGCCGTCTGACAAGAGTTCTTGCCGTTGAATAACATATGGGGAATGGGCGGTCATCAGCCTGCAGGGAATTATCCTTGATATACTTTGTCAGCTTTTTTGAAACGTTCTCCGGCATATAGGCCAGCTCTGTTTCTTTGCCAGATTTCGGATTTCGCAGGGTAATGGTTCTATCTGAGACATCAGATACTTTTATCTTCAGCAATTCGCCAATCCTTAATCCGCATCTCGCATGAAGTTCCAATATCAGCCGGTCTCTCTGTCTTTTCGTATTGAGAAGAGGAAACAATGCATCAAAAGTCGCACCTTTCGATCGGCATTCAATAAACCCTCAACATCCGGGGATTCTCGCTTTGTATTTGAAGTTTTTCTTTTATGAATTATTCGCTAATTTATATGGCGTCGATTATATCACCGGGAGAAAATCCGGATGTTGCTTTTTCAGCCACTGAACGACTTCTTCACGCAATTCATTAACAAAGGTGATGAGTTCTTCTTCCAGATCATAGTATGCCATGCTGAATCCTTCCCGCGCCATGAATGCTTCCATTCGATGTTCTGGTTTTCTTTCATACCAGTCGTATCCTCCCGGTAAGCAGCTTATGCATCATGCCCTGTTTGATCCGGCAGGTTTGTTGATCTTCAGGGGGAAATTTTGAAATTATTGACGATCAATAGCATTTAACATCATGTAATAATTAACAAATACCTAAGTGTTGTATTCAATTAACTAATTAGCCGCAATCTAAGATTATCGATACATATCATACGGTTATAGACTTGCATCGATAATGCGTAAGTTCCGTTTATGTGAAAATTTTCCTACCCCTCTTTGCCAAAGGGGGGTGGGGGGATTTCCATGTTTCGTTGTGCCCGCTACGGGCATGGAGGTTAATCTGGTTGAGGGGCCTTCCGGTCGCAGGCAAACTCCTGGCGATCATCGCGGTAGAAGACACAGGCAGTCGCCAGTTCTTTTCTGAGCCTTGCCCGGGCGCGATGCAGTCTTATTTTGGCAGCCGGGAGGGTTAATCCGAGGATATCGGCGATCTCCGCATCGCTCAGCCCTTCCAGTTCACCGAGGACGATGACGGACCGGTGTGTCTCGGGCAGCATTTGAATGATTTCCCGGATGCAGCCGTTCATTTCCTGGCGAATGACCCGCTGCTCCGTGGAAACCGTCACCTCACCGGTCCAGATGTTTTCATCTTCTTTGGTTTCCGTGATGGCCTCGACGGGCAGGAGCTTTTCCCCTGCGGGACGATTATTCGATGATCGGCGAAGTCTGTCGAGGGCCGCATTAGTAGCAATCTGATAGATCCAGGTGGACAAACTGGATTCGCCCCGAAAGGTTTCCAATGCCTGGCCGATTTTTACAAACACCTCCTGGGTAAGATCTTCCGCTTCGTTTTCTCCGACCATCCGCGTTAGATAGCGGCAGATCTTTCCCTGATACTCGTCATAGATTTGCTGAAAGCTTATTTCCCCGTTCTTCATCTCAATCCTCAACCTTATGTGCCTGTTGTACCACTCAATCGCTATGAACAACAGCAGGAAGCTGCCTGGCTATTGCATGATTGTTGCGGGGGATCGCTACCCAGCAGGTTCAGGGCGAGTTTGTCCATACTGGCGGTTGCCCCCTTCCTGACGGCTTTGGCGACTTCCACCACCTCCATGATCTCGCTACGGTCAATACCCGCTTCCAGCGCCCTGGCGACATGATATTCCAGGCAGGGGTGGCAATTTGCCCCTACGGATGCCCCCACGGCAATTAATTTTTTTGTTCGCTCATCCATGTTCATTCTCCTTTGCTTTTATTATCTTAGACGAGAGGAGCGGGTGAAAGGATACATCCGGATAAAGGATAATTTGATTATCGCCTTTCCCAATCCCTCTGTTCCCCCTTTGTCGGCAATAGGGGGACGGAGGGATTGGGACGAGCGGCTAGCGTTGAAGCAGTGCTTTCGAGAGTTTGATCACTCCACCAACATCAGACAGTAGATGTTTTGCGTTTCCGTCTTTTCTTTCAGCGCCTGAATGGGAAGCCCGTTATTACGCGCCGTCTGGTAAACATCGATCCCGCACGATTCCATGGAAGGCCGCGCCTTGTGCCCGAAATTGCAGGTGACTCCTTTTAGTTTTGCGCATTCCTTGCATAAACCGCAGGGGCCGGCGATATAGGCAAAGGCCTTGTAATACCCTTCTTTAAAAATCTCCCCTTCCAGTTCGACCAGCGATGTTATCATGCTATGAGTATGTTTTCCGCGGTCGGGAGTTTTTGGCGCTTTGAGATGAAAGAGGATGGCCTGTCCATAGCTGTCAAGGACCTTGCGTGTCTCTTCGGGCGTTGGCGTGTTCGGAGGGCAGCAGTAGCTCAAGCCGTAACCGACGCAACCGAACTGGCATTTCATCCGGACCCAGGGTGCGGTAACCACGCTGGACGGGAGAATCGGTTGGGCATGGGTGAAGCCTATCGCTAAGCCTTTTTCGCAGTATTTCTTAAGATCGTCGCTTGTCATAAATCCACCTCATAATGCTGAAAATCTTACAAGTAAATGGGTGACTGTGATCCTTATCGCCATACCGATCACCAGTCAATAATCGGGAAGATGGAAGGACATACCAATCAAGAACAGCAGGTTCCCCCCACCTTGCCCGCAGAAGGATTGTTCGGATCGACAAAACAACCGCAGGAAGCGCTTTGCCGGTTCAGCATCCCGTTGATCACCGCCGCCGCGCACCCGACGCCGGCCTCGACGGCTATGGCCCCGGCGGGACAGTTGCGGCTGCAGGCCCCGCATTCCATGCAGGCATCGCGATTGCGATACCGGACACGTTTTTTATCGATTGCCAGCACTCCGTGGGGGCAGACCTCCATGCACATACCGCAACCGGAACATTTATCGCCGTCAAGTCTTAAGGTGACGACATCTTTTAAATAGATCATGTTACTCATTTCATCCTCCTTAAAAAAACCGGGAAACCAGCAGGGCGGCAAAACCGGAAAGACCGGCGCCGATTTCCAGCGGCAGAGCCCAGCGCATTTCCCGCCTCACCCCGGACAGAGACGTGTAAGTCGAGGCGCCGGTGAAGTTCATGGCCAAATAGGCGGAAAAGGCCGGGATTAAAAGCAGCCAGGCCCCCCCGAACAGGATGCCGCGCCAGCTATGGAGATCGCCTCCCCAGGCATAGATGAGGGCGACGGCTATGGGCAGTCCGACAGCAATTCCCTTGGTGGTAAAGGCGCGCCCCGGCAGATAGGGGAGGAGCAGGGGGGTCAGGACCGCACCGGACAGAATTGCGCATAAAAAGGCCCAGACCGAAAAAATGCCGTCCCGGACCATATTCGGAAGGAATCCCCCTTCCCCTCCAAAACCGCTGATGAGCAACAGGATGGGAATAATTATCATGGCAGGCTTGAGGGTGGCGACGAGTTCAATGGGAATGAGAACGGCGCGCTCCTCCACGGGGAAGGTTTTCCGCCGCATTTCTTCTGTCGCCCGGAGGCCGGCGTCGAGGTAGGCCGCGGCGTCCCGGGCGAGAATCGGCCCGTAATGGACCTTGAATCCCGACTGTTTTCGGACCAGATGGGCGGATACGCCGGGAGCCCCCAGCTGCGGCAGGATCAGATCACGGTGTTTCACGATATCCTTCAGACCGCTGGCCGTGATGCGGCGGACGAGTTCCTCCGTTCCGAAGGTTCCCTTGCCCGCAGCGCACCAGACGTTGATGCCCTCCGTGTCAAGAACGAGGAGCCAAGCATCCCGTCCCGGCAGGGCCTCCCGGAGACAGTCGAAACTCATCTTGTAATTGGCCGTGACGAGGACAGGGGAACCGTCATCGGGCGATCCCAGGGCGTAGAGGCCAGGATCGACGGCATAGTGCATCCTGCCGACCCCCCAGCGCGCCTTGATCGACCCCCAGCGGTCACACCATGTCAGTGCTGACGAAACCCGGGGAATCCTTCCCGAAGGACCGGCCACCGAACCGTCCACAAACGACTGAGCGAGACGGGGCGGGCTCAGCTCTTTCTCGCTTCCTGCGCAGGCGGCAAGGGGCGCCATCGGCAGCAGGATCTGCATATTTGACGAATCATTTGCGCATACTTTCATCGTAGTTAAACCTCAGACCACATCTTTCATTATGGGACCGAGAAATTCCCTGACCCGTTCGGCCAGATTGTCGGCCTTGATCAAGGTCAGGCAGCAGACCTCGCCGTCCTTTTCCCAACTGATGAGGGCCAGCTTATCTCCGGCCTTGATGTTCCCCCGTTCCCGCAATTCCTTGGGCAGCACCATCTGTCCCCGCTCATCGACGCTGATCAGCGCTTCCACACGGCAGCAGCTCGTAACCCCGCTTGCGGAGGCACAACATGATCCCTTCTGCTGATCCTCTTTAACCATTTCTTTCACCTCGCATTGATTATTCTGATTTATCAGCCGGATCAGAATATAATCAAGAGCAAGCGCCTTGTCAAGTATTAAGTCAAAATATTTTTATCGAGATTAACAAAAGTCTTGTCTTATTTCCGATTTCCCCTTGAACCGGAGCATGCAACCTGATAGAAATAGAATATATTGACATGAGCATTTCCAAGTATGCACCGGCTTCAGCGTAATGTCTTACAACTGCCGAATGGGGAGGGAAAATGAAGATACTCTTTGCGGCCCATGAAAATGCCTGGGGAGGATTCCTGGGGTTGCTGAAAGACGGGCTTCCTCAGCATGAATTTGCCGCCACCGGGCGCTTCGGCTTCGAGAACTTAAAAGGCTTTGATGTATTGATTCCCACCATGAGCGTCGTGAACAGGGAGCATCTTGCCGGCAGCGATCGGCTGCGGCTCATTCAGCAGTGCGGCGCCGGTCTGGAGGCTGTCGACCTGCAAGCCGCCGCGGAAATGAACATCCGGGTCGCCAATGTCCCCACCGATATCTCCGGCAATGCCGATTCCGTTGCCGAGTTGGGCATTTACATGATGATCGGTTTATCAAGAGATACCCGAAAAATGGCATCATGCCTTGCCGGCAGACAGATGGGGGTTCCTCAGGGGCGTGCCCTGAGTGGGAAAACAGTGGGCATTATCGGCCTTGGCGGTATCGGCCGTGCCCTGGCAAGACGTCTCAAGGCATTTGACGTGCACTTAATCGGCATCAAACGCCACGATCCTCAAAAGGCGAAAGGGGATCTCGGCCTGGAGTGGGCAGGAACCCCGGAAGATATGAATGAGCTCCTTGGCAGGTCCGACTATGTCGTCCTTTGTCTTCCCCTGACAACCGCAAGCAGGCATATGATGGGACGGCATACCTTTGACATGATGAAAGGAGATTCCATTCTGATCAATCTTTCCCGGGGAGGGCTGGTTGACCGGGGCGCCCTGGAAGATGCCCTGGCCGCGGGGAAGATCGGCGGCGCCGGCCTGGATGTATTCTGGGAAGAACCGCCCGATCCCGATGATCCCATCTTCAGATACAATGTAATGGCGACCCCGCACGTTGGCGGGGTAACGGACGTCTCCATACGAGGCATCGTTAGGGCGGTAGCTGAAAATATCAGGAGATTGGAAACAGGCCAGGACCTCCTTTATTTAAAAGCGTAAAATGCCTGCCCACCAGTGCTTTCGATATAAATATCGCAATCGGAAGTCGGTTTATATGGATATTGGCGCGAGATAGCGATTTCCTATACCGCCGAAAATGAAAAGGAGGAAGAATATGGATTATCAAGCCCTTTTGAAGAACAGACGTGCCATTCGTGATTTTCAGGACCGGGAAGTTCCCCTGTCCGTCCTGAAGGAGATGCTTCAGGAAACCTGCCTGGCCCCGACGGCAAGCAACGGCCAGCCCTGCCGGTTTATCATCATCCGGGACCGGGAATTTATGAAAAGGCTCTCCACGGAAAGCAAGAACAATTTTCTCGCCGATGTTGCCAAGAATCCCGCGTCACCGCTGAAAAAATATGAGGCCATGCTGAGGGATGAGCAATTCAATATCTTCTATAACGCCCCTTGCGTGGTTTATTTCATCGGTCCCAAAGGCGTCGGCTCACTGGATGTCGATACGGGGTTAACGGCGGCGTATTTCATGTTCGCCGCCACGGCGCGGGGTTTGGGAACCTGCTGGATCGGTATGGGAACCCCTGTCCGCACTCCCGAAATCTTGAAGGAAATGGGGGTCCCCGAGGACTGTGAAATCGTCGCGCCGATCATCGTCGGCTACCCGACGGAGATCCCGGCCGCCTCGGAACGGCATGACCCGATAATCCTGAAGGTAATATAAGCGGAAGCTGACGAAAGTTGCAAAAGTAGTACGGAGCCCAGACACAAATGATCGCCAGAATTATTGACTTCAGCGCCCGGAACAAGTTCCTCATCTTCCTGATGATGGTCGGGGCAATCGTCTGGGGCTGGTGGGCCCTGGAGCGGACGCCCCTGGACGCCATCCCCGACCTGAGCGACACCCAGGTCATCATCTACACGGAATGGCCGGGCCGCAGCCCCGACCTTGTGGAAGACCAGGTTACCTATCCCATTACCTCGACCCTCCTGGCCGCCCCCAAGGTACAAGTCGTCCGGGGTTTCTCCTTTCTCGGGAGTTCCTTCATCTATGTCATTTTCGAAGAGGGGACGGATATCTACTGGGCCCGGAGCCGGGTCCTCGAATACCTCCAGGCGGTCAAGAGCAAGCTGCCCGCCAGCGTGAATCCCACCCTCGGACCGGACGCGACGAGCCTCGGCTGGGGGTTCTCCTACGCCCTCGTCGATGAAACGGGGAAACACGATCTGGCGGAACTGCGGACCCTTCAGGACTACACGGTCAAACTGGCCCTGGAAAGCGTCCCCGGCGTCTCCCAGACGGCAAGCATCGGCGGCTTCGTCAAACAGTACCAGATTACCGTGGACCCCAACCGCCTCTCCGCCTACAACCTGTCCCTCCCGAAGGTCAGCGAGGCCATCCGCAAGAGCAACCGGGACGTCGAGGGCCGGGTCCTGGAATTATCCGGGGTGGAGTACATGATCCGGGGGCGGGGGTATGTGAAAACCCTGGCCGACCTGGAGACCATTCCCGTGGGGACGGACAGCGCCGGAACACCCATTATGCTCAGAGACGTCGCCCGGGTCCAGCTCGGCCCGGAGATCCGGCGGGGAATCGCCGACCTCAACGGCCGGGGGGAAGTCGTCGGGGGCATCGTCGTCGTCCGGTTCGGGGAAAACGTCCTGAACGTCATCGAACGGGTCAAGGAGCGGATCAAGAAGGACGTGGCCCCGAGCCTTCCCCAGGGAGTGAAACTCGTCGTCACCTATGACCGGACCGATCTGATCCACCGGGCCATCAACACCCTGACCGATGAGATCGTCAAGCTTTCCATCGCCGTCAGCGTCGTCTGCCTGGTTTTTCTGTTCCACCTGCCCTCGGCCCTCGTGGTCATTCTCACGCTGCCTATGGCCATCATCATGTCCTTTATCTGCATGTATTATCTTGGGGTTACATCCAACATCATGAGTCTGAGCGGTATCGCCATTGCCATCGGGGCGATGGTGGACGCCGCAATTATTATGGTGGAAAACGCCCACAAGAAATTTGAGGAATGGGAGGCCGCGGGGAGAAAAGAAGACCGGACGGAGGTTATCATCGCCGCCGCCAAAGAGGTCGGCCCTTCCCTGTTCTTCTCCCTTCTGGTCATTACGGTGGGCTTCCTCCCCGTTTTCACCCTCCAGGCCCAGGCGGGGCGGCTTTTCAAACCCCTGGCCTACACGAAGACCTTCGCCATGCTCTTTTCGTCCTTCCTGGCGGGCCTCGTCCCCATCATGTTCAGCCACGGGACCGGCGCCGACGTGATGAAGAGGATCGCCGCCCCCATGGTCGGCGGCGTCATAACCTCCACGATTCTCGAACTGATCATTTACCCGGCTATTTACATGCTCTGGAAGGGAAGAAGCTTCAAGGACTAATCATGGGTTCGTTCCGTAGAAAGCTTGGAGGCGACCTTAGCAAGGATTCTGAAGAGCGGTAAGACGGGCCGGAAGGCCAGGAAATAAATATGGTGTCCACAGAATGAACCTTTGTGGTTCATGACTTTTATTATTAAACGGAGGCTTATTATTCCTAACTACATTAAATATCTGGGAAAAATTAAAGCAGGGCAAAAGGGACTGAATCCTTTTATGGATTTCATTGGCATTGAGCCTGTCGAATTAAAAGAAGGCTATGCTCAATTTCGTATGCCTGTCCGTCCTGAATATTTACAGGGTGCGGGCAAAATGCAGGGCGGCCTGATCGTTGCCCTGGCGGATGAAGCCATTGCCCACGCCATGGTTTCCACATTGACCCCCCATGAAGGGTTGACCACGATTGAACTCAAAAGCAACTTTCTGGCATCCGTAAGTTCAGGAGAACTCACTGCTACAGCAAGCGTATTTAAAAAGGGCAGCAGTCTGGTTATCGGAGATTGTTTGGTAACGGATGATAAAGGAAAGAATGTCTGCCGTGTCTCAGCGACGTTTCTCTTGCTAAAAGGTAAGGAAAAGAAGGTTACATAAAAGAGGTTCATCCTGTTGATACGTATAGCTTCCTCTTGTTCTGGTGGAAGTACAGGTGCCTATTCTCTATCAAGTTCCTTGCGAATGGCTACGCCGAGCTTCTCGATTACATAGGGTTTCTTTACGTATTCACCCGCTCCGAGTGCTTGGGCTGTTCCGACCCGATCGGTCTTGGCGAAGCCGCTGACGATTATCGCCTTCTGCTGCGGATGAATTTCCAGTATCCGGCGGTATGTTTCCAGACCGTCGATGCCGGGATCCATGATCATGTCCAAGACGATCAGATCTGGCTTGTTTGCTCTGAGATATTCCACGGCATCCTCGCCACTTGCTACCGTTGTCACCAGGTAATTCAGGTCCCCTAGAATTGTGGCAGCCAGCAAACGTTGCTCCTCAACATCATCCACAACCAGAATGATCTCTCTCCGACCGTTGTATGTATCATGAGACAGACCCTGATCCACTTTTGACAAGGCATCTCGTACCACCGGGAAATACAGGGTAAATGTACTGCCCTTATTCTCCTCACTGCTCACATCTATATACCCGCCGTGGTCCTTTATGGTTCCCCAGACCACCGCCAGACCGAGGCCTGTTCCGCTCCGCCGCCCCATGACTTTCTTCGTGTAAAACGGCTCAAAGATCCGTCCCAGATCTATTTGTGAAATCCCCGAACCCGTATCCGATATCGTCAAAACCACGTACTCCCCTTCCTGCGTGTTTTCGTAGCCCGTGATTGGTGTGTCCACATAGCGGC
Source organism: Syntrophus sp. (in: bacteria) (assembly GCA_025355725.1). Classification (GTDB taxonomy): domain Bacteria; phylum Desulfobacterota; class Syntrophia; order Syntrophales; family UBA8958; genus UBA8958. The sequence continues at coordinate 95,113 of JANXZC010000079.1, read as the reverse complement.
TCTCTGTTGTAACTGTGACCTCACCAACGCCTTGTATCGACTCCGCGGCATTCGACAGGAGATTCATGATCGTCTTGAAGAGATGAACGGGTGATCCCTTGATGTTAAACAGATCTGTCTCCAATTGACTCCGAAACAAAACGTCGGAGTGCTGAAGTTTAACGAGTTCGAATTCAGGCGCCTTGAGGAAATCGGTCACGATCCGGTTGAGGTTTACCGTTTCCGATACCGAAACACCCCGGCGGGCCATGGTAAGCAGATCCTGGATGATGGCCGCCGCCCTTTCACTTCCCTGTAGAATGTTCTTGGCGTATTTGCCGGAGCGACTTCCCTCCGGTAACTCACGCAAAAGTAATTCGGAATATCCAACCATAACGCCTAATACATTGTTCAGATCATGAGCCACACCACCAGCCAGCACCCCCAAAGATTCCATCTTCTCTGAACGCTGCAGGCGTTCCTCCATTTTCTTACGATCGGTGTTGTTGCGAATACACTCGATAGCGGCGATGATCTCGCCCCTGGAATCCCTCAGCACGGATGCAGTTGCGGACAGATGGACATTCCCAGGCGCCAGCGCCGGCGTGTAGGCTTCTCCAATAATAATATCGCCCGTTCTCTGAATGGACGTATATGACTTCTCTTTTTCCAGATCCGGATGAAGGGCAAGATCGATGAGAATGGGCCTCCTCTCCCCGTAGAAAGGATGTGCGTACTCATAATTGCCCTTGCCCAGCATCTCCTCCGATCTGACCCCGGTCATGGATTCGATGGCGCGGTTCCAGGCCATCACCTTACCAGCCCTGTCAATTACCAGGGTCGCGTCCGGAAGAAATTCAATGATGTCCGCCAGTCTCCTCTGGGTTTCTCTTAGCGTCTCCTCGGCCTGCCGACGCGCGGTGATGTCCCGGCTCACAGCAAGTATCGCTGTAGGCTTGTAGTCCTTGCCGCGCAGAAAGGACAAGCTGGTCTCCAACCAGACGGTAGCCCCGTTCTTCTTGTATTCTTCAAGCTCCATGACACGGATTCTATCGGGACATGCCGTTCCACTGACTTCCAATTTCATCTCTTCTTCAAAGGCCGCAAGAACGATCTGCAAAGATTCAGGAGTCATAATCTGGTCAAGGTTCTGCCCCATGGCTTCTGCAACTGTGAATCCAAGAACACGCATGATAGACGGGCTGATATAGGTAAAACGCAGATCCATATCCATGACCGATATGAGGTCGGCCATGTTTTCCGCCATCAAACGGTATTTCCCCTCACTCTCACGCAGCGCATCCTCCGCCTGCTTTCTATCAGTGATTTCTTCTGCCACTCCTTCCAGCCACAGTTTAGCAGGAACAAGTCTAGCAGATAAACGAATCCACATGACTGAGCCATCGTTACGTCTGAACAGTGCTTCATAGTTGTCACACTGACCATGCTCCTTTATGAGGGCGAGCATCTTCTTACGAGCGTCAGGATCAACGTATCTTTCTGCAATATTGAAGTTACTGGACAAAAGCTCTTCACGATTTTTATACCCAGCAAATCGAGCCATACTATCGTTAGCCTCAAGCATTATGCCTGTTTCTATATCTGTTCGAAATAATCCGGTCTGGGAATTCATAAAAATGTTTCTATATATCCCTTCCGCAGCCTTCAATTTTTCCTCAGACAGCTTTCTTTCGGTGATGTCCTCGGAGATACCCAGCAGGTAGGCAGGTTTCCCCCTCGCGTCCAGGATCGGCACTTTCTTGGTGTGCAGTATGCGCTCTCCCTTGTTGCGGGTTTGAATCGGTTCTTCCGTGATATACACAACCTTCTTCCCGTGCAGAACCTCCCGATCCTTCTTTGTAAAAAAGTCTGCCTGCTCCTTCGGGAAGAAATCATAATCGTTCTTCCCCAGCAGGTCGTCCCTGGAATGACCCAGCAGATCCTCTCCCGCCCGATTGAACCGGATGAACCGGAGTTCCCCAGCATCCTTGAGAAAGATCATATCCGGGATATTCTCCACAATCGAGTCCAGGAACACATTCATCAGGCGCAGTTCCTCTTCCGCCCGCTTTCGCTCGGTGATATCCTCAACGAAACCCTCTATAGTTAACAGGCATCCATCAGCATCCTGGACCGGCCATATGTGCAGATTACCCGTGAAAGTGCTGCCATCCTTGCGGCGATAAATGTTCTCGAAGCTTCTCAGGTTTGGATTTTCAATCATCAGGCGCACAATTTCCGATCGGCGCTGCGGATCTACATACATGTCGGCGGCGACATCTTTCACTGAGACAATGACGTCTTCTGGTGATTCATAGCCGAACATCCTTGCAAATACAGGATTGGCACTGATCACCTTTCCTTCCGATGAAGACTGAAAGATTCCAATTGTTGCAGTCTCGAAGAGCCTTCGGTATTGTGCTTCGCTCTCAAGGGTTAACTGCCCTGCCGGAGTTGGCTTATCTGATTTCGATCGCCCCGACTCTGCAACCTTCTGTCTGAGAGAAATCAGTTCCTGAATCAAATCCTTCTTTGTTTTGCGTTGATCTTGCATCTTATTATCCCTGTTCATTGAGTTGACTTGTGGGGATCGAAAGGTAACGAATGTCGGGCTTTGCCTGCTTGATAATTTTCAAAAAAACCGAATGAATCTTCAATTAGTGCCAAGTACCATCTGGAAGGTTGGGTTTCCACACAATTTCGCTACACTTGATCTCAAGGAGGTGGAGAATACCACCTCTCGCCGGAAAAATCACGATCAAAAATCTGCACGTTTCAATCCGTTATCATTGATAGAGTTTTACCCTACATTTTGAAGGATAATTACCAAGTATTTCCTTGTGAGTGAAGGTGAAAAATGATTGGACCGTTCTCTCCTTACCGTTTCTTTGTCCGGAGATTCTATCCCAGTCTTTCCCCAACCTGCCAGATTTCATTCCTCTTTTTATTTGCAGAAATATTCAATATTGAATAAAAATAAATTGTCATTAAAGATCTAATGCTGTATTATCCACACACTTCTGATCATGTGTACCCAGATGTCATTAAAGATCTTTATTTCAGTTTTGGAATGAGGGAAAGACATGTCTGTTTTCTTAAATAAGCTTTTGAAAAGGATGTCCCGAAAAAAGATCGTCAGGGAAGATGGCCTGGAGAAAAGGCCGCCCATGAGCGGCCAGGGATCGATGACTTATCCGGGGGGGATGAAATACACCGGGGAGTGGAAGGAGGGACGCTGGGAAGGACAGGGCGTTCTCACCTATCCGGGGGGCATTACCTATACCGGCGAGTGGAAAGACAATAAAATGGACGGCCAGGGAAGCGTGACCTATCCCGACGGCGCCCTGTACATCGGCCAGTTCCTCAACGGAGAATACAGCGGTCATGGAACCATGACCTTTTCCAATGGTAAGACTTACGTCGGGGCATGGAAAGACGGTGAACAGCACGGTCAGGGAAGCATGACCTTCCCGGACGGCGCAAAATATATCGGCCAGTTCAACCACAACCGTTTTCATGGTCAGGGAACTATCTCGTTCCCTGACGGACGAACATACGTCGGTCAGTTTAAAAACAGCCTTTTCCATGGACAGGGAACCATGACCGACCGCGATGGCCTGCATTACGTCGGGGAATGGAAGGATAATAAAATGGATGGCAACGGGGTCATGACCTACCCGGACGGGCGCACATACACAGGCCAATTCAAAGATAACCAGTTCAGCGGTCGGGGGACACTGATCGACAAGGATGGGGGGAAATTCGTCGGGCAGTTTCGGGAGGGAAAGAAACTGGGCCGGGGGACGCTGGCCAACCCCGACGGGACGCAATATGTAGGAGAGTGGAAAAACAATGTCATGAGCGGTCAGGGGACCGTCCATTTTATCGACGGGCGCGTTTATGCAGGACAATTCCAGGACGACGGCATCAACGGCCATGGGACCATGACCTACCCGGACGGGCGAAAATACACCGGTCAATTCCGGGACGGATTAATGGAAGGCCAGGGTTCGGCGACCTTCGCCAACGGCAAGGAATACAGCGGTCAGTGGAAGAATAACATGTTTGACGGACAGGGAACCATGACCTACCCGGACGGCGGGAAGTATGTGGGCCAGTTTGAAAACGGGATGCTCCATGGACAGGGAACCATGACACGATCGGACGGACAATATACAGGTCAGTTCAAGCTCGGGAAGAAACACGGACACGGGACGGTCGGCTTTACCAACGGATCAAAGTATGTCGGCCAATTCCGGGATAACGAGTATCATGGCCAAGGTACGATGATCAGCCATAACGGGGAAAAGTTTGTCGGGGAGTGGCAGAACGGCAAATTCATAGAGATTACTCCTGATGGCTACTACCCCGACCTGAAAAATGGCTCAACCTCCGAGGATGAGATCAAGGTTGCGGCGGGAGGCCGCCGTTGAATCGTAAGATGCCGGTCATTCACGGGCTTTACGATAGCCGGCGCTTATAGCTTCCTTTTCGGAACGAAAAACGACTCTGTGATATGCCTTAATCTGTTCATAGTATCTCATTCCCGGCAAATGATACCGTTTCGTATCACTATTTCCGATAACCTTGACGCTCTTCGGCTGGGGCGGGGTTTTTTTGCCAATAACGGCGCGAACGGCATGGCTATCGGCAGCAGGGACGTTTTTTCGTGATGAATCTGTCCTTCCTATGTCGATCTCGGGCGGAAGAGTGCTTCTCTGAGGCGGAGCGGTCTTATGCTCCATCTCAGGCGGCGATAAAGGCTCCGGCGGCGCGGTGTCCTGTTTCGAACCGGGCAGATAAACAAAAAGGACGAATCCGACAATAAGGACCATGACAACAAGGGTCAGCCGCATCTTAATTTTCGGAATAACTACGGAAGGAATCCCTTTGCCCTTGATCCAGACTGGCTTATTGGGGGAAGGTTCGGCATCCGTAAAATGCGATAATTTCGGAACTCGTTTCACCCCGCCATAGAGATTCCACTGCAATCCGAAGCGCCGCAATACCTCTTTCTGGCTCAGATCCAGGTAGGCGGCATAGTGCTTGATAAGCTGTAAGGCTTGGGAGCGATTACTAAAGGCATCGAAATCGTCATCTTCCAGGGCGTTAAGGAGTGATTCCGCCACACCCGCCGAAAGGGCCATTTCCTGGACAGACACAAGGTGTAATTCTCTCTCGCCCTTAAGAAATTGCCCCAGTGTTTCTCGGTCCTGATTCATCTTGTATTCTCTACGTTCGTCATTTCAAAAGCAATGTCGGTTTCCAGACATACACAAATATACTAACATTGCTAAATAATCAACGGAAACAAGAAATTTTTTAGCCATGCTTCATAGCACTTAGCCTTGCGGCATGACCTTCCGCAGGAATTGTCCTGTCAGAGAGGATTCTGTAAGGGCCACCGCCTCCGGTGTGCCGGAAGCGACGATCATGCCCCCACCGGGACCACCCTCGGGACCAAGATCAATTATGTAGTCGGCAGACTTAATGACATCGAGATTGTGTTCGATGACGATTACGGTGTTCCCCATGTCCACAAGGCGCATGAGAACTGTCAGGAGCTTCTGAATGTCTTCAAAGTGCAGGCCGATAGTCGGTTCGTCAAGGATATAAAGGGTATTGCTGTTCGCCCTCTTCCCCAGCTCCCGGGACAGCTTGATCCGCTGGGCCTCGCCTCCGGAAAGGGTGGTCGCGGATTGACCGAGACGAATGTAACCAAGGCCGACATCCGCCAGAAGCTGGAGCTTCTGACGAATCCCCGGTATGTTCTCAAAAAAGATCAGTCCCTGTTGGACCGTCATATTCAGGACATCGGAGATATTCTTTTCCTTGTAATATATGTCGAGGGTATCCTGGTTGAAACGCCGACCCTGACAGACATCGCAGGTTACATAGACGTCAGGCAGAAAATGCATCTCGATCTTGATTAGACCGTTGCCCTCGCATGCCTCGCACCGTCCGCCCTTAACATTGAAGCTGAATCGGCCGGGCCGGTAGCCGCGTATCCGGGAATCCGCAAGACCTGTAAAGAGATCGCGGATATGGACAAAAATGCCGGTATAGGTGACGGGATTGGAGCGGGGCGTCCGACCGATCGGCTGCTGGTTCATGAGAATAACCCGCTCAACACCGCCAAGATCCACTATTTTCTTTATCTTTCCAATGTTGCCCTTTTGCCGGTTGATACGGTGGGCAATGGCCTTGTAGAGGGTCTCGATGATCATCGTGCTCTTTCCCGAACCGGAAACACCCGTTACTGCGGTGAAGATGCCAACAGGTATGCGGATATCGATGTCTTTCAGGTTGTGCTCGTGAGCCCCCTCGATAATTATGTACCGGCTGTTCGGCGCCCTTCTCTTCTCCGGGATGGGGATCGATATCCGTCCGGAGAGATACTGGCCTGTCAGAGAATGGCTATCCCGGAAAATCTCCTGCGGGCTGCCCTGGAACACCACCTCGCCCCCATCAAAACCCGCCCCCGGTCCCATATCGATGATTTGATTGGAGGCCATCATCATATCGGCGTCATGTTCGACGACCAGGACCGTGTTGCCTAAATCACGCAGTTTCTTCAGGGTTGAAATCAGTCGGACGTTGTCTCGCTGGTGAAGACCCACGGTCGGTTCATCGAGGACGTACAGGACGCCGACCAGTCCGGATCCGATCTGGGTGGCCAGGCGAATCCGCTGCCCCTCGCCCCCGGAAAGAGTCCCTGATGAACGGTCCAGGCTCAGGTAATCCATGCCCACATCGAGAAGAAAGCGCAGCCGCTCCCGAATCTCTTTGAGAATACGCTCGGCTATTTGTGTCTCCTTGTCGCTCAGGGGAAGATCTTGAAAAAAGTTAAAGGCCTCCCGAATGGAAAGCCGGCAGACATCATCAATATTTTTACCCGCTACAGTAACGGCCAGTGTTTCTTTTTTCAGTCTCGCCCCATGACAGACGGGACATTCCCGCATGTTGATATAGTGGGAAAGATCCATCCGGACCGAATTGGACTGCGTTTCCAGGTAGCGCCGGTTCAGTTCATTAAGGACGCCCTCGAAAGTCCGGGAATAGAAGTACCGACGACCGCCCCGGTCGGTATAAAATTTTATCTTCTCTTTCCCCGATCCATACAGCAGTGCCTTCTTTACCTGTGGGGACAGCTCAACAAAAGGGGTATTGAGGTCGAAAGCATAATGCTCGGCAAGAACATCGAGCATCTGATGATAGTTTAAGGAGTTGCGGCCGGCCCAGGGGACGATGGACCCTTCCCGAATCGACAGACCCGTATCGGGAACGACGAGGCTTTCGTCAAAAAACATCTTACTTCCCAGGCCATCGCACTCCGAACAGGCCCCGTAAGGACTATTGAAAGAGAACATCCGTGGGGCAAGATCGGGAACGCTGATACCGCAATCCGGGCAGGCGTATTTTTCGCTGAAGAGAAGCTCATCCCTCCCCGCCGCCTGGATACAGACCAGGCCTTCGGAGAGGCGAGAGGCCGTCTCCAGTGAGTCACGCAGGCGTTTTCTGATACCATCCCTGAGGAGCAGGCGATCTACCAGCACCTCTATGTCATGCCGTTTCTGCTTGTCCAAAACGATGTCATCAGTTAATTCCCTGACCTCCCCATCTACCCGGATACGGACGAACCCGTCCTTCAGAAGTTTCTTTAATTCCTTATGAAACTCCCCCTTTTTCCCCCTCACAATCGGGGCCAGGATATTAAACTTCGTTTTCTCCGGAAAAGCGAGGATGGCATCGACCATCATATCGATGGTCTGGGAGCGGATTTCCTTACCGCACTGATAGCAATGGGGAATCCCGATCCGGGCATACAGCAGGCGCAGATAGTCATAAATTTCCGTGACCGTGCCGACGGTGGAACGGGGGTTATGACTCGCTGTCCGCTGTTCGATGGCAATCGCCGGGGAGAGTCCTTCGATGGATTCGACATCCGGCTTGTCCATCTGACCGATGAATTGACGGGCATAGGCGGAAAGGGACTCCACATAGCGCCGCTGGCCCTCGGCGTAAATGGTATCAAAGGCCAGTGAGGATTTCCCGGACCCGCTGACGCCGGTAATCACCACCAGCTGATCCCGGGGGATATCAATATTTACATGTTTGAGGTTATGCTGGGAAGCGCCCTTAATCCGGATGAAGTCCATATGTTTCAGAGTTTGACATCAACGAGGGACTTACTGCGAAGATCTACAACCCACTGGTCAAATTTCTTGGCCGCCTTTTCTTCTTCCAGTTTGTTCTGGATTTCCTGACGGACCTCGGTGATGGGCTTCAAACCGGCCCCGCGCTTGTCGACAACCTGAATAATATAGAATCCCTGGGGAGAGTCAATGACCGGGCTGACGCCGCCGATGTCCAGGTTCAGGGCAACCTTTTCCACTTCCGGCAGCATGTGTCCCTTTTCCACAAATCCGATGTCGCCGCCGGCGGCAGTTGCCGGACCTTGGGAAAATTGGGCTGCAAGGGCCTCAAAGGGCTCGCCGTTCTTGATCCTCTTAAGAATACTTTCGGCAAGTTCCCGTGCCCGTTCACGGATAGCCGGGTCCGTCCCCGGAGGGACAGGAAGGAGGATCTGCTTGATCCTTAACGCCTCTTTGCCCTCATATTCATCACGGTGCTGCCGGTAATACTCTCCGATCTCGTCATCAGTGACGACGAGCTTGGAGCGAATCTCCCTGCGAACAAGTTGCTGTCGCTGCAGTTGCTCTTTGAGGTCCTGTTTATAAGCATCAAAGGTCAATCCGTCTTTATCCAGTGCTTGGAGGAGATCCGGCATCTGCATTTTTCTGCTCTTCAGCATATCCCTGATGACGCCCATGGCTTCATCGTCCTTGATGATAATACCTGATTTTCTTGCTTCCTGCTCAATGAGCTTGTTATCAATCATCTTGTTCAGGATCGTCGCTCTCCCCTCGGCAACAACTTTTTCCTTCTCTTTACCCGTGAGGCTCGCTTCAATTCTCTTCATATAGGGTTCGAAGGTGTTGTTCAGTTCCGAGAGAGTAATGACATCATCGTTCACAATGGCAATAATCCGATCTACAACTTCTCCCGAAACCGGTATAACCGCCCCTATGATCAGCATCCCAATGGCCACTGCCAGGCAAATCTTTTTCATAACATCCCCCATCAAAAAATGGTCTCGCTTTTCACCTTGAGACGTCTACCACGATCATGCCTTTTTTACCATAGCTAAGGATTCGACAGATTTCCTGTCGAGACGATCCTCTTAAGATTGGCGTTGGGGACTATCGTCTTTTAAGGACCACAGCAGATCCTTTATTGTCGTTGTAATCTTCATTCCCGTCAAACCCGGCAGGGGGACAATAAGCTTGAAGTCCGGGGTAAGTTTCACACCTTTGGCCACGGTCCGGGACAGCATGAGAATCCTGGCTGGATCGATGGGGCTGTCCGGCTGAAAAACAACGACCAGTTGTTTGCCATCGTAACCCATTTTCTTGCCTTTGAGTTCTTTAAGAAGATTTCTGATCCGGATCACTTCCAAAAGGTTGTCGATTTCTAGAGGCACATAGCCATAGCAATCCAGGAGCTCCGCGCGGATCTCGGCAAGGTCCTCCTCGCCGGCAGCCAGGGAAACCCGTTTATAGGTCACCAGGCGCCGCTGTTCATCGGGCATGTAACCGGAGGGGATCATGGCCGGTATCCCCAGATTGATCTCCGGTTTGACTTCCTCGTTGATGACCGGCTCGCCCCTGAGTTCCTGGACCGTTTTCTCCATAAGCTCCGTATACAGCTCATAACCAACCGCCGAGACATGACCGGACTGGGAAACGCCCAGGAGGCTGCCGCCCCCGCGAATCTCGAGATCATTGGAAGCGATCCGGAAGCCCGATCCCGGGTCCGAAAATTCCATAATCACCTGCAAGCGTTTCTGGGCGTCCCGGGAAAGCATGGCTCCTTTGGGAACGAGGAGATAGGCCCGGGCTTCCTCTTTCGCCCGGCCCACCCGGCCCCGGATCTGGTAGAGTTGGGCGAGGCCAAAGCGGTCGGCGCGATTGACGATCATAGTATTGGCGGTCGGGATATCCACTCCGGAACCGATGATGGTAGTACAGACCAGGACATTGACCTCTTTCTGGATAAAACGCACCATCGTCGCCTCGATCTCAGCGGACTTCATCTGCCCGTGGAGAACCGCCACCCGTGCCCGGGGAACCAGCTTTTCAATGAATCTAGCCATAGAGTAGATGGAGCGGACCCGGTCATGGAGAAAGAAGACCTGGCCTTGCCGATCCAGTTCCCCATGAATCGCCTCTTTGATAATGTCCTCGTTGAACTCGATGACATAAGTTTTTATCGGCTGACGGTCTTCCGGAGGCGTGGTGATAATAGACAGATCGCGAATGCCGACGAGGGAGAGATGGAGGGTCCGGGGAATCGGCGTCGCCGTCAGGGTCAGGACGTCAACAAGGGTCCGAAGCTTTTTGAGTTTTTCCTTGTGAGTCACGCCAAAGCGCTGTTCCTCGTCGATAACGACCAGCCCCAGGTCCTTGAAATGGATATCTTTCTGGAGGAGCCGATGGGTCCCGACAACGATGTCCACTGTTCCCCTGTTGATTCCTTCTACAACCTTCGCCTGCTCGGCCTTGGTCCGGAAACGGTTGAGGACCTCCACCCGGACGGGATAATCACGGAAACGTCGGGAAAAGGTCTGGTAGTGCTGCTCCGCCAGGATAGTCGTCGGCACGAGGATCACGACCTGTTTTGACTCCATGACAGCCCGGAATGAAGCCCGTAGCGCCACTTCCGTTTTCCCGAAGCCGGCGTCGCCGCAAATGAGCCGATCCATGGGCTTGGTCCGGCTCATGTCGAGATGGATGTCTTCAATCGCCCGGGCCTGGTCCGGGGTTTCTTCGTATTCAAAGACGGCGCAGAATTCATTGTAAAGCCGGTCCGGCGGTGAAAAGGATTGGCGGTCCATGACCTCCCGGGCGGCATAGACGGCCATCAGTTCCTCCGCCACATCGCGGATGGATTTTTTCACCCGTTCCTTGACCGTTTCCCAGGAAGTTCCGCCCAGCCTGTCTATTCTTGGTGCCGCCCCTTCGGGGCCTAAATAGCGCTGGATCTGATCCAGACGATCCACCGGAATATAAAGTTTGTCCTGATCGAGGTATTCAATGAGAAGAAAGTCGTTTTCGATACTTTCCACAGCAATCTTCTGGAGACCCCGGTACAGACCGATGCCGTGTTCCTTGTGGACGACGTAGTTCCCTTCCCTGAGCTCCCCGAAGGATTTAAGGAAGTAGCCCTCCCGGGAAGGCCGCGCCCGCCGGATGGCGATCTTCTGCCCGTAGATCTCTTCATCGGAAATCAGGACGAGGCGCAGGGCCTCGTAAACAAGCCCGCCGGAAATCCTGCCTTCACAGATGCCAAGGCCGCCCTGACTAGTTGACGGGGAAAGACTCTCTAAAAAAGGCTGATCGACAGGCAGGAGATTATAGGAAAGCTGGTAGGCTTCGCAGAGCTGCACCATGCGTTGCCGACCCTCGGAACCGCTACAGAGGAAAAACACCTGATAAGCGTCCCGAATCCATTCCCTGATCCGCTCGGCAAGGGGAAAAAGAATCTCTCCTGCCTCATCCTGTACCTGAAGCCCGGATTTGACCCCCGTATCGCTCGATATGTGGAAGGCCACGCCATCCGGGTCAATACCAAGGGCCAGGTTATCGAAATGAAGGCTCTGGAAACCCGCCGCAATCTCCGTAAGAACGTCGCCGGTCCAATAGTGGGCCTCCCTTTCCAGATAAAACCTTTCCTCCTGATGGGCCTTCATGAGGAGTCGGTCAATCTCGTTTTCGAGGCCCTCCCGAGAACGTCCGATCGCCATGGTATCGTCAAAGATCAGCAATCCCTCAGGGGAAAAGTAATCCAGGAGAAAACCCGGCTGCTCAGTATCATCGTAGAAGAGAGGGAGGAGCAGGGGGTTGATGGACATGGTTAGGCCATTGACCATCCGCTCTACCAGCCGGTCCCGCATCAGGCGCGGCAGCCCCAGGTCGTTGGCCCGGGCCTTGATATGCTGGATCCCGAGGCTTTGACGATCTGCGGTCATGACGATTTCTCTGGCCGGCGTCAATAGAAATTCGACCACCTCTTTTTTTGATCGCTGGGACACGGGGTCGAATTGCCGGATGGATTCGATTTCATCCCCGATAAATTCCAGACGGAGGGGGTGCGATGCCGTCGGGGGAAACAGATCGACAACATGGCCGCGGACAGCGAATTCACCCTTCCCTTCCACAAGGGAAACGCGGTGATAGCCGCCCTGGAGGAGTTGAAGAATCCATTCGTCCCGGTCGATGAAATCCCCCATCGCGACGGGACGGAGATAAGCGGCAAGAATCTTTTTAGGCGGTACTTTCTGGAGGAGCGCCTTCACGGGAACAACGACCATGACGGGTTCCTCGGCCAGGAGGCGGCAGAGAACCTCACTTCGCGACAATTCCACCTCCCGTTGCCAGGCAAAGAGGTCTGTCGAGACGACCTCCCAGGGGGTATAGAGAAAAACCTTCCCGGCCCCGGAAAAAAAGGACAGATCGCGGCAGCATTGCTTCGCCTCCTTCTCCGTAGGGGTGATGACCAACAGGGGACGGGGTGTTTGTCGATGCAGCAGGGACATTAAAAGGGGCTTCGCCGCCCCTTCCACACCATGGACAGGGATGGACCTATCTCCTTGACCGATCCGGTTCAGCAGGTCTGCCAAGGCCGGATCGGGACTCTTCAACGACTGCCGTATGATTTTTCTCATTTCAGGAAATTTAAGATAGCTCCAGCATTCTGTCCAGGGCCCTTTTTGCGGGAATCCTTATTGCTTCCGGAACCTTGACGATATGCTTCATCTCCGTCAGGGAGGCCAGGATATCTGCGAGGGTGGTATGTTTCATGTCTTCACAGAGCATCTCTTCCGAGGCCGGGATGAAGACCTTTCCCGGATAACGACTTTGCAGTTGGCAAAAGATGCCCCTTTCCGTGCCGACGATCAATTTGCGGACCTGAGGTTCCCCGGCGTAACTGAGAATGGCGGTGGTACTGCCGATAAAGTCGGCAAGGGCCAGGACCGCGAGGGTGCATTCAGGATGGGCAGCAAACACGGCGTCGGGATGGATTGCCTTGACACGGCTAACTTGCGCTGCCGTCAGGTGATGATGGATGGGGCAAAATCCTTCCCAGGGGATGATCGTCTTTTTTGTCCGCGTTGCGACATAGCGGGCCAGATTGCCGTCGGGAATCATCAGGACCGGTCCCTCCCCCGGAATCGATTGAACCACTTTCAGGGCGTTGGCGGAGGTGCAGCAGATATCGCTGTGGGCTTTGATTTCAGCTGAGGAATTGATGTACGTAACCACCGTGGCGTCGGGATATTGCCGCTTTGCCGCCAGGAGTTGCTCGACCGCTATCATATCGGCGAGGGGACAGCCGGCGTCGGCCCGGGGCAGGAGAACCGTTTTCCCCGGAGAAAGGATGGAAGCGCTTTCCGCCATGAAATGAACCCCGGCAAAGACAATCACCTCGGCATCCGTCTTGGCCGCCTCCATGCTCAAGCCCAGGGAATCTCCCAGATAATCGGCAATTTCCTGCACTTCATCACGCTGATAGTAATGGGCAAGGAGAATCGCCTTTCTTTCTGCGAGGAGCTTGCGGATCTTACCCTGGATCTCTTTTTTATCCATATGCACAGCCCCGATTATTGTTTTGTATTCTAAGGTGGTCTTCCTATAATATAAACGGCTTTTCTTCAAGGGCAAACATGGGTAATGGTTGACAAGACCTCCCTTTTCATATAGTTTCCCCGTTATGATCCGTGTTGATGAAGCCTTGAAAACCATTCTCAATGCCGTTGTCCCGCTGCCTGTGGAGAAAGTGAACATCCTGGAGGCCCTGGGACGGGTTCTGGGCGAGGATATCGTCGCCCCCCGTCACCTGCCGCCGACAAACAATTCCTCCATGGACGGTTACGCTGTCCGCGCCGGCGATACGGGGGGGGCAAAAAGCACAAGTCCGGTAATTCTGAACGTCATTGAGGACATACCGGCGGGAACAGTCCCCCAAAAGGCCCTTGCTGAAGGTCAGGCCTCCCGGATTATGACCGGCGCTCCCCTCCCGGAAGGGGCCGACGCCGTTGTCCGCATGGAAGACACCCAAAAGAACGGCCATCAGGTCCATATTCATGTCGAAGCATTACAGGGATTGGACATTCGCCTTGCCGGCGAGGATGTCCGGGAGGGCGAAACGGTTATCTTCAGCGGGTCCGTCATCCGTCCGGCGGAAGTAGGAATGCTGGCCGCCCTGGGACGCTCCTTCGTCTCCGTCTATCAGCGACCGTTGGTAGCAGTTCTGGCCACGGGCGACGAGCTCGTCGATATCGACGAACCGCCCTCTTCATGGAAGATTATCAGCAGCAACAGCTACGCCACCGCCGCCCAGGTCATGGAAAGCGGCGCCACGGTCCTGCAATTGGGAATCGTAAAGGACCGGCGGGAAAACCTGATCGAGAAATTCCGGGCGGCTACCCGGGCGGACCTGATCATCTCCTCGGGCGGCGTCTCCGTAGGGGATTATGACCTCGTCAAGGACATCATGAAAGAAGTGGGCAACGCCATGCAATTCTGGCAGGTGGCGATGCGTCCCGGCAAACCCCTGGCCTTCGGGTCCATTCAGGGCGTTCCGGTATTCGGACTGCCGGGAAATCCTGTCTCTTCCATGATTTCCTTCGAACAGTTCGTCCGTCCGACCATACTTAAAATGATGGGACATAAGAATCTTTACCGGAAAATGATTCGGGCCACCCTGGAAGGGGATCTTGAAAAAAGAGAAGGGTTGCGCTATTTTATGCGCGGGCAGGTCCGTTGGGAAGGCGGGCGTTATTATGCAAGGTCGACGGGGGAGCAGGGATCGGGGATACTGAAATCCATGGTCCGGGCCAATGGACTCATCGTCCTGCCGGAAGAAACGACATCATTCCGGAAAGGCGAGGAGGTATTTGTTCAGTTGCTGGACAGATCCATGGAGCTGACGGACCATCCCGATTATGTATAGGAAACCAGGGCTCTTAACGGCATCTGAATAATTGAGCCGACAAAAAATATATGACATTGTTTTTCAGTGCGGAAGTGCCAAGGTCACTGGTGGGCCTCCCGGACTTCAAATCCGGTGTGGGGCGCTAAAACCGTCCCAGGTGGGTTCGATTCCCATGCACTTCCGCCATTTTACTTGAATTTTTGCATTTTTTACATATAACTCCTTTAATGAGTCTTTAACCTTTCCGATTTTAACGCCCCACACCGGATTTGAAGCATGAAGAAACTGATAATCATCGCTTTAAACACTTTATTGATCCTATGCGCTTGTGTTCCCGCGTCCATTCAACAGGAATCAATCGTCAAGCCTTCCGATGGCGTAACAATACCGTCACAAGTCAATCGGATAGCCGTAATCGAGTTTGTCGACGAAAGACATGACAAGTCTTCTTTCCCAAATCCTGCTATTGAATTGCAGGAGAAGATCATTAATCGTTTGGTAACGAAAAAAGTCAACGTCATGGAACGTAGACAACTAAATAAGATACTAGATGAACATAAATTGAGCCAGTCCGGATTAATAGATGAAAAAACGGTGGGCAAAATCGGAAACTTACTTGGCGTGGATGCCATTCTCGTCGGATCGATCGTTGACTATGGAAAAGTCATAACACCTGTTGCAAAATTAGATTTCATTTGCCGATTGATTGATGTGAAAAGTGGGAAAATTCTTTTTTCATTGGAAGTGGATGCTCGGAAAACTAATATGGGTTATCCCTTTGAAGTCCATCGTGAGGTCATTAACGAGGCCGCGGAAAGGCTGTTGAATTCGATCAACAGATGACGGGGGTATCCGTATACAATTATTTTAAGAAAAATCAAGATAGCTTCCTGAATTCAATAGATCAACAACCACGATGAAAATACAGGTTTTCGGATCAAAATCATTGATGTTCTTTTTCAGCCATAATTGTGATACGAGGTGCGCAGATGTTGACGGCCGGATGAAGGGGCTCTTTTGTAAACATTAGCTCAGTCAGAATTGGGAAGTCGCTACACATACTGAAGGGGCGCTGTGCGACCTTGAATCTGGTTGGAAATGATAGTGGAAACTATATTAGGCAAGCGATGGATCAGACAGGAGACAATCCCAAAACAGAAAAGGAGGTTTTATTTATGAAGAAAGCGTTGAGTTTGGGTATTATGGTTCTGATAATGTGTTTTTTAATCTCCGGTCCTGCCTTCAGTCAGGATAAGCCGGATGCTACCATCAGATTCTCACAGGGCCAGGTTGCTGTTGGCATAGGCTATAGCTGGGGAGATGGCGTCCTAACCTATCAGGTAAAAGAATATCCCTTCAAGATTAAAGGGCTGTCTGTAATTGACGTGGGTGTTAGCAAAGTGAATGCAAATGGCGAAGTCTTCAACTTGAAAAAACTCGAAGACTTTAACGGGACCTATACCACCGTCTCATCTGAGGCTACTTTAGCAGGGGGCGCCGGTGTAATTACGATGAAGAATCAGAACGGAGTTACAATCAAACTCTTTGCCCTCACAAAGGGTATCAATTTCAAACTCGCCCTTGAAGGTGTAAAACTGACACTGACAAAATAATTCTATTTTAATAAAAAATCCATCATTCACCAGACCTTCTTCGATATGAAGGTCTGGTGAATTGTTTCTGACCATATGTTGAAAATCATATTAACCGGAGGGGGTCAGTCGATAACCAGGAGGAATTCATGGACCATAGAGCCCTGATGCTTGTTGATATTCAGAATGATTACTTTCCCGGCGGGAAGATGGCACTGGAAAACATGGACCTCGCAGCGGAAAACGCCGCCCTTCTCTTAAGCATGTTTCGCGAGCGAGGACTGCCTGTTTTTCATGTCCAGCACATCTCCCCACACCCCCGGGCGCCATTTTTTCAGGCCGACACCGCAGGGGTGGAAATTCACGCCTCCGTGACCCCGGCCCTAGGCGAACCGGTTATCATCAAACACTTCCCCAACAGCTTTCGCGAAACACCCCTGCTGGATCAACTGCGTGCGGCCAATGTCAAGACGCTGGTGGTTTGTGGGGCTATGAGCCACATGTGCATCGATGCGACGGTAAGAGCGGCTGTGGACACCGGATTTAATTGCCTTGTGCCTCATGACGCCTGCGCCACACGGGAGCTGTTATTTCTTTCCCATACCGTAGCCGCGTCAGAAGTTCATGCTGCATTTATGGCTGCCCTGTCAGGGCTCTATGCACAGGTTCTTTCTTCGTCAACAATTATGGACAAGATAAAATAACTCACTGTCCAGATTTGCGCGGCCAATCGGACCTACAGATCGGATTAAATTTTTTATTTCAGCGCAATCGCAATATCTCTCAGGGGGCTTTGCGGATTATTTTCAATTCGGACGGGGTCAGGTAGAACTCGCTATAGCCGCATTCCGGGCAGGCATAAACTTCGAAACCCGTGGATTTATTTTCCATTTTTACCCGTTTCCCATATTCCCAGGTAGCCAGGCGGATGGCATGAAAAGTATCCGTGTTTTTTTCATTTAAAACAACCATTTCCAAATCCGGATGATTGAGGCAGCATGTTTTTTCATTGTTTCGGGGCATAATATCGTTCCTCACAAAAGGTTATTGGTACATGTTTATTATCACAAGACGGGGGCAAAGCAAGAATATTTGTAGAATTCCCCGCAAATTCCTGATAAAATAAGGACCTTAAGTGAAAGTTACCCATTAGAACAGGGACATATCGACTCATACTGAACCTTATGAAATTAGTGCGGGTCTGAAAAAGACCGACATAGATAGCTTGCCGGGAGGTAGCCATGATCGACAGTTTGCAGGACCAGTACCTGACGTATTACTATCAGGTGCTGGGCTGGTATGAAAGTCTTACTTATGTGGAACAATTCTTCACTCTCTTTGGTGTGTTTGCGGTGGTTGCCGTTGTTGTTGCTCTGTACATAGTGAAGAAGGCTGCCAGTTAATGTAACTAATCCAAGGAGGTCATGTCCATGTCAAATCCCGTCATCATCTGCGCCGCCCTCACCGGTGCGGCGACCTTTAAACAGAACAACCCATCCGTTCCCTATACCCTCGAGGAATTCGCCGTTGAAGCCGAAAAATGCTCCCACGCCGGGGCAGCCATGGTTCATGTCCATGCCCGGACCGACGACGGCGACTCCAGTCATGATATCGACCGGGTCCAGGCCGTTTATGATGCCATCAAAGAACGCTGCCCGGACCTTATCATCTGCCTGTCTTCAGCGGTGGGGGCCTTCAAGACCGCCGAGCAGCGTCTGGCCCAAATCGTCGCCGTCAAGCCGGAAATGGCCTCCCTGAATACCAATACCATGAACTTCAGCATTATCGATCGTAATTCCGGGCAGATATTTTTTGATTACGTCTTCGAGAACACCTTCACCATGCTTCAGGACTTCGGCAAGGCCATGGAAGAAAACCTGATCAAACCGGAACTCGAATGCTACGATATCGGCGGTCTGGACAATACCCTCCTCATCGGCCGGCAGGGCTTCTTTTCCGAACCCATGAATTTCAATTTCGTGTGGGGGGTGGCAGGGGGGCAGAAATTCCGCCCCGACGTCATGATGGCCATGAAAAACGCCCTGCCCCCAAACGCCAACTTCACGACCTGCGCCGTCGGCCCGGAGCAGTTCCCCGCCAATGTCCTGTCCTGTCTTTTAGGGGGTCATATGCGGGTGGGGATGGAGGATAATACCCGCATGCCAAATGGAGATCTGGCCAAGGGAAGCTATGCGCAGGTAGAGTGGGCCGTCCGGGCAGCCGCCTCCCTGAACCGCTCACCGGCAACTCCCCGGGAAGCCCGGACCATCCTGGGAATCAGGAAGGGCTAGGCCGTTTCACTACGATCCGGTTCCGACCCCCTGCTTTAGCCTCATAGAGGGCCTGGTCGGCTGCGGAAATCAACATCGCCGCCATCATGCCCCTCCGGGGAACCAGCGTGGCTATCCCCATACTGACAGTTACCAAGGAGGCGGCGGATGAGTGGTCGTGGGGAATTGCCAGGTTTACAACTCCGGTTCTCATGGCCTCCGCGATAGCATCGGCGCCGTCACTTGCCGTCATGGGAAGAATCGCGGCAAATTCTTCGCCGCCGTACCTGGCCAAAAAATCTGTGGGTCTTTTTAAAATGCTGCTCATGGCTAGGGCTACCTTTCTCAGACAGTCATCCCCAGTCAGATGCCCGTAATGATCGTTGAAGGCCTTGAAATGGTCAATATCTATCATGACCATGGAAAGGGGTTGCTTACTGCGCATCGCCTGTTTCCATTCATGAGCGAGGACTTCATCAAAACGCCGGCGATTGGAAATGCCCGTGAGTCCATCCAGCAGGCTCAACCGTTGCAGGATCTGGTTTGCCGCCGCGAGTTTCCGGGACATGACGAGCAATTCCCTCTCCCTTTCCCGGCGTTTTTCCATTTCATCCTTGAGGCGCAAGGATGACCGGACCCTGGCAATAAGTTCAAGCTTATCAACAGGTTTTGTTATATAATCCATCGCCCCGGCATCGAAAGCCAACTGCAGGATTCCCTTGTCCGCCAGGGCCGTGATCATGATAATAGGAACATCCTCGAAACGACCATCCTCCTTGATGCGACGACATGCTTCAATTCCATCGATCTCCGGCATAACGATATCCATGACGATAAGATCGATATTTATAACTGTTTTATCATCCCTGTCCAGGCCGAGGATGGAAAAGGCCTCGGCTGCCGATGCCGCCTCTTTCACCTTGGCATAACCAGCCTTTCGCAACTGATGGGTAATCAGCACACGCATCTCTTCCGCATCATCGACAAGGAGAATGTTATGGTTTCGTTCTTTTGCTGCCTTGAGGTCGGTTATCAATAGTGGACACCAAATATTTCATGCTGTGAGTTGTTTTTCATATAATAATCGTTCGTACTTTTCAATCTAACACCATTGGGCAGGGAACTATTTATCTCCATCCTGAATAGCCGGTTTGCCAACAAGCAGATCCGGGGTTGACAATTCCGACGCATTCCATCCGCCACCCAAGGCTTTGATGAGCAAGATGGCGGCAGTGAGCCTCTGCCCACGGATTCCCAGCGCCGCTCTTTCGTTTGTGAGTGCCACATACTGTGTTATAATGACATTGAGGTAACTGACAGTTCCAGCTTTGTACTGATTAGTGGTCAGAGCGACCGATTCCCTTGCGGAGATCAATGCTTCATCTTGAACCCGCGCCTCATCCTCGAGGATCCGCAGTGTCGAAAGGTTATCTTCCACCTGCCGGAAACTCGCAAGCACGGTCTGCCGATAGGCAGCCACAGTACCTTCGTAGGCGGCAATAGCTTGTTCCGTCTGAGCTTTACGGGCGCCACCATCGAATAGCGTCTGCCCCAGTGCTACAGGTCCTAAAGCCCAAAATAAGCCCGGTGCGGCAAACAGATCCACTAAACCTGCGCTTTGATAACCTGTTGAGGCAGAAAGCGATAAAGAAGGAAAGTATGCACTCTTTGCCACACCAATCTGTGCGTTTGCTGCGGCAATGCTACGCTCTGCGGAGGCGATGTCAGGGCGACGCTCAAGAAGAGCGGACGGAATAGCAATCGGAATTTGCGGCATCTTTGCAGTGATTGATGTTGTGGGAATGGAAAAGTCAGCCGGAGCCTTTCCAATTAGCAAGGCTATTGCGTGCTCAAGTTGCGCGCGCTGTACCCCGATATCAATGGCCTGTGCCTGAGTGGTTTTAAGTTGTGTCAGGGCCTGAGCTACTTCGGCCTTGGCGGCCACACCGGCAGTATAGCGGTTTCTAGTAAGCTCAAGCGCCTTCTGATAAGCGGCAGCCGTGTCGTCGAGTATTTTCTTCTGTGCATCCAGCGTACACAAAAGAAAATAATTCTGCGCGAGTTCCGCCTGCAGAGACAGTCGCAAGGCTTGCAAATCCGCGGCACTCGCCTGGGCACTAGCTGTGTTTGATTCTACCTGTCGTCGTACGCGCCCCCATATATCAATCTCCCAACCGGCACTAAGGGCAACCATATGTTGGTTCGCCGTCGTTGTTCCCGTGTTACTATTATTGTTTCCTGATGACTGGGCCCGCGTAACAGCTGCGGAAGCACCAATTTGGGGGAAATAGTTTGCCCGCGCCCCCTGCACCAGTGCCAGTGCCTGGCGATACTGGGCCTCTGCCTGCACCAGCGACTGGTTTGATATGCTGACCTGCTCCTCGAGGGAGTTAAACAGGGGATCGTTGAAAACCTTCCACCACTGGATTGTTATCTCGCGATCACGGGGTTGCGCTTCCTTCCAACCCTTGAGCTCTTTAAATGCCACGGGAACATTTACCGTCGGTCGTTTATAATCCGGCCCAACAGCGCAACCGAAAAACATCACCAATCCAATCATAACAATGCATAGATGCAATGGTTTATTCATCTTCGGGTTCCTCCCGTCCCCTCCATTACCAGCGTATGTGTCCGGCCTTTGCGACCTATATTGGACAGACACCACAACCGGAAACGGTCAAGGTATAGATAGACAACCGGCGTGGTGTATAATGTCAGCATCTGGCTCACAATCAGTCCTCCAACGATGGCAATACCCAGCGGTCGACGCAATTCAGCCCCATCCCCGGCACCGAGCATTAGCGGTATTGCCCCAAGCAGTGCCGCCATGGTTGTCATCATGATCGGCCGGAAACGAATCAGGCATGCCTCGTATATAGCATCCCGGGAGTTTTTGCCTTGTTTTCGCTCCACATCGAGGGCGAAGTCGATCATCATAATGGCGTTCTTCTTCACGATACCAATCAGCAGGATGACTCCGATCAGCGCCATGATGCTGAATTCCGTCCGGGATATAATCAGGGCAAGGATAGCCCCGACACCGGCTGAGGGCAATGTGGATAGAATGGTGATCGGATGGACATAGCTTTCATACAAGATGCCGAGTACAATATAGATAGTAACCAAAGCAGCAAGGATCAGCCAGGGCTGACTTTGCAGAGACGCCTGAAATGTCCGGGCCGTTCCCTGGAAGCTGCCCCTTATGGAGCCCGGCACACCGATGCGGTTCATCGTATCGCCGATGGCTGAAGTAGCCTCCGAGAGCGAGGTGCCGGGAGGCAGGTTGAAAGAGATCGTGGAGGCGGCAAACTGCCCCTGGTGATTGACCGACAAGGGCGTATTGTTCAACCCGTAGGATGCAAAGGCCAGAAGCGGCACTTGGGCTCCCCCCGGAAACTGTGCACTCGAAGGCACACGAACGTATAAATCACGGAGCGCCTCGGGTCCTTGCCCATACTGCGGCGCCACTTCCATAACAACACGGTACTGATTAAGGGGATTATAGATTGTGGACACCTGCCGCTGGCCAAAGGAGTCATTCAGGGTGGCATCAATGAGCGCCGTTGTCACCCCCATGCGAGAAGCGGCATCACGGTCAATGGCAACAGCGGTTTGCAGCCCCCTGTCCTGCTCGTCCGTGTTGACATCCACCAGTTCCGGGAGTTGCCCCAGGGCTTCCCGAATTTTCTTCTCCCATATTCTTAATTCTGTTAGATCTTCGGCCTGCAGGGTATATTGGTACATGGCACCCGAGGATCTGCCGCCGACGCGAATATCCTGCACCGGTTGCAGAAAAAGTCTGGCGCCCGGTTCCTTGGCAATTTTGGGGCGCAGGCGGGCCATCACCTGGTCGGCGGACACTATCCTTTCGGCAAGCGGCTTCAGAGACACGAACATGGAGCCGCTGTTGATTTGACCACCTCCCGTGAAGCCGACGACACTTTCTACGGCCGGGTCCTGTCGGACCACGTTCATGATATTGATCAATTTTTGTTGCATGGCCTGGAAAGAAATGTTCTGGTCGGCCTGGATTCTGCCCATCAATCGCCCCGTATCCTGCTGCGGGAAAAACCCTTTCGGGATAACCACGTACAGATAGACATTCAGGCACACCGTCGTCAGCAAAAGGATCATCATAAAAGGACCGTGCGCGAGCGCCCAGCCAAGCGACCGCTCATACCGGGAAAGCAAACCCTTAAATAAACGCTCACCGGTATGGTAGAACCAACCGCGTTTAAGATCGTCACCGGATTTGAGAAGGCGCGCACACATCATCGGCGTCGTTGTAAGAGAAACAACAAGTGATATGAGGATTGCCGCTGAGAGTGTCACTGCGAACTCGCGAAATATCCTGCCGATGACGCCACCCATGAGCAGGATAGGAATAAAAACGGCTATTAGGGAGAGGCTCATGGACAGCACTGTGAATCCGACTTCCCGCGCCCCGAGGAGAGCAGCCCTAAAGGGCTGCATCCCCTTTTCGATGTGGCGCGAAATGTTTTCCAGCACCACAATGGCATCGTCCACGACGAAGCCGGTGGCAACGGTAAGCGCCATCAGTGACAGGTTGTCCACACTGTAGTTGGCGAGATACATCACACCAAACGTGCCGATCAGGGATACCGGCACGGCCACACAGGGAATCAGCATGGAGCGAACGTTACGGAGGAACAGGAAGACCACGAGAATCACCAAACCCACGGAAATGATCAGGGTCCGCTCGATTTCACGCAACGAAGCGCGGATGGTGGTGGTCTGGTCTGAAGCGATGGTGATATTGACGGCCCTCGGCACCGAAGCCCTTAATTCTGCCATGAGACCCTTGACGCGATCAACCGTCTCAATGACGTTGGCACCCGGCTGCTTGCTGATAATCAGCAAAACGGAGGGTTTGCCATTGTACAACCCTGCATTCCGCAAGTCCTGTACCGAATCGACAACTTCTCCCAGATCAGAGAGTCGCACGGCTGCGCCGTTCCGGTAGGACACGATAAGCGGTATATAATCCTTGGCCGTTTTGGCCTGGTCGTTGGCATATATCTGCCAGTGACGGTCTCCTTCTTCAACAGCACCCTTCGGTCTATTGGCATTGGAGGCGGCAATCAACTGGCGCACAGACTCGATGCCGATTCCATAGCTATTGAGCAGGGTGGGGTTCAGTTCTACTCTGACCGCAGGCAGCGAACTGCCACCGACGTTTACCTGGCCCACACCTTTCATCTGGGAAATTTTCTGCGCCAGGATGGTATCTGCGGCATCGTAAAGCTGGCCGCGGGTCATGGTATCCGAGGTCAGGGCGAGAATAAGGATCGGCGCATCCGCCGGATTAACCTTGCGGTAAGTCGGGTTTCTCGGTAATCCTGACGGCAGTAGGCTGCGAGCTCCGTTGATCGCCGCCTGCACATCTCTGGCAGCGCCATCGATATCACGATCAAGATCGAATTGTAGGGTAATACGGGTTGAACCTAGCGAACTGACGGATGTTATCTCGCTGACACCGGCAATACGACCGAGGGAACGTTCGAGGGGAGTCGCCACGGTTGCAGCCATGGTCTCCGGAGACGCCCCGGGGAGAGAAGCCTGGACGGATATGGTAGGAAAATCTACTTGGGGCAGCGACGCCACAGGCAGGAGGAAAAAGGCGACAATACCCGTGAGCATCACCCCGAGCGTAAGCAGCGTAGTGGCAACAGGCCTATAGATAAATAAAGAGGAGAGACTCATATATAGGGCTCGTCACTTTCCTCATGCCTTACCGAACGGTTATAACGAGTAGCTACGCGTCTGCTGAGACGATCAAAGGCCAAGTAGATCACCGGGGTAGTAAAAAGTGTCAGTATCTGGCTGAAGATAAGCCCCCCCACCATCGTTATACCCAGAGGATGGCGCAGTTCTGAACCCATCCCGCCGCCCAGCATAAGCGGCAAGGCTCCGAGCAATGCCGACAGGGTGGTCATTAAAATAGGCCGGAATCGCAGCAGGGAAGCCTGGAATATGGCTTCGCGGGGTGTCTTGCCCTCCTTGCGCTCGGCCTCCAGTGCAAAATCGATCATCATGATGGCATTTTTTTTGACGATGCCGATCAGGAGAACAATACCAATGATGCCGATGATGCCCAGATCCGTGCGGGAAATCATGAGTGCGAGCAGCGCCCCGACACCGGCTGAGGGCAACGTGGAAATAATCGTTATCGGATGGATATAACTCTCGTAGAGCACACCTAATACGATATATACGGCCACAATGGCAGCGAGGATCAGCAACAGGGTACTCGCAAGGGAGGATCTAAAAGCGAGGGCAGCACCCTGAAAGCCTGTCTTGACGCTAATGGGCAGGCCGATCTCCCGCTCGGTCGCTTCGATTGCCTTGACCGCATCTCCAAGGGATACTCCGTTCGCCAGATTGAAAGAGATGGTTGCCGCGGGAAACTGCTCAAGATGATTGACCACAAGGGGCGCCGGTTTTTCCAGAACCCTGGCAATTGATCCCAGAGGCACCTGTTTTCCTGTTGAAGACGCGATGTAGAGATCATTAAGTGCCGCCGGTCCGCGCTTATATTCGGGCTGTACCTCAAGCACGACACGGTACTGGTTCGATTGTGTAAAAATCGTGGACACGAGCCGCTGCCCGAAGGCGTCGTATAATATATTATCGATGGCGGCGGCCGTGATGCCCATTCGTCCGGCAGCATCGCGGTCAATATCTACATAAGCCTGCAATCCCTGATCCTGAAGATCGCTTGCCACATCGGCAAGATAGGGCGACCGGGAGAGCCGATCGACAAGACGGCTATTCCACAGGCTCAATTCGTTCGGATCAGCGGTCTCCATTGTAAACTGGTACTGTGTTCGGCTCACCCTGTCCTCA
The DNA here is from genome assembly GCA_025355725.1 of Syntrophus sp. (in: bacteria). Taxonomy (GTDB): domain Bacteria; phylum Desulfobacterota; class Syntrophia; order Syntrophales; family UBA8958; genus UBA8958. Next base: position 69,348 of record JANXZC010000079.1, on the reverse strand, counting down.
ATCGTGAGATCCTGCACGGGTTGCATGTAGAGAGATATGCCTTTAACCTGCGCAAGCTTCGGCTGCAGGCGGCGGATGACACCCATCGCATCGGCGTCACGTTTGTCCTTCAGGCTGAGATTAATCATTATGCGTCCGCTGTTGAGCGTGACATTGGTTCCATCCACGCCGATGAAGGAAGATAAACTTTCCACGGCGGGGTCCTGCAAGATTACCTTGGCCAGGGACTGCTGACGTTCCGCCATTGCCGAAAACGAGATCGACTGTGGAGCCTCGGATATGCCTTGAATCATGCCCGTGTCCTGCACGGGGAAGAACCCCTTAGGGATAATGACATAAAGAAGCACCGTCAACAGAAGCGTGGCAACGGCCGTCAGCAGTGTTATCCCCTGGTGATCGAGGACCCAGGTGAGCATTTTTCCATAGCGAGAGATCACCCTCTCGAAGAACAGACCGCTGGCATGATAAAAGCGGCCCTGTTCGGTTTCAGGGATATGGTGCAGCATTTTCGCGCACATCATGGGTGTAAGCGTCAGGGAAACGACCCCTGAAATAAGGATGGACACGGCCAGCGTAATAGCGAATTCGCGGAACAGCCGGCCCACAACATCTCCCATGAACAGGAGGGGGATCAGCACGGCCACGAGCGAGATGGTCAGGGAGATAATGGTGAAAGCGATCTGCTGCGAGCCTTTGATTGCGGCTTCCAGAGGAGAGTCACCCTGCTCGATGTATCTCATGATATTCTCTATAACGACGATGGCGTCGTCCACAACAAATCCCGTGGAAATGGTGAGAGCCATCAGCGTCAGGTTATTGATGCTGAAACCTGCCAGATACATAACACCGAAAGTGCCGACGAGAGAAAGGGGCACGGCAACACTTGGTATTACAGTGGCCGAAAAGTTGCGCAGGAATAGGAAGATCACCATGACTACAAGCGCCACCGCCAGGATCAATTCGAACTGAACGTCTTTTACGGAAGCCCGGATGGTGGTGGTACGGTCGGAGAGTAACGTCACTTCCACTGAACTTGGCAGAGATGCCCGCAGTTGTGGTATGATCTTCTTAATACGGTCCACGACTTCGATGACATTTGTGCCCGGTTGACGCTGTATGTTGACGATGACCGCAGGAACCTCGCCACTCCAGGCGGCCAGGCGAATATTTTCGGCGTCATCGCGCAGCGTGGCTACATCGGAAAGGCGCACCGGGGCGCCATTGCGGTAGGCGATGATGAGCTGTTCGTACTCGGACGCAAATTTGAGTTGATCATTGGCATCAATCATTGATGCTCGGGCAGGGCCATCGAAGCTGCCCTTGGCTTGGTTTACATTTGCGGTGTTGATGGCAGTGCGCACGTCTTCGAGGGTCAGATTACAAGCGGCAAGCGCTTTAGGGTTGGCTTGAATGCGAATAGCCGGTCGCTGTCCGCCGCTAATGCTCACCAGCCCGACACCCGATAATTGCGAGATCTTCTGAGCAAGCCGCGTATCAACCAGGTCATGTACCTTCGGCAGCGGCAGGGTTTTGGAGGTGACGGCTAAAGTCAGGATCGGTGCATCGGCGGGATTGACCTTGCTGTAGATCGGCGGCATCGGCAGATCTGTGGGCAGCAGATTACCGGCAGCATTAATGGCGGCCTGCACCTCCTGCTCCGCCACATCAATGTTCAGGCTAAGGCTGAATTGCAAGGTGATCACAGATGCCCCGCCCGAGCTTGTGGAGGACATCTGATTCAGGCCCGGCATCTGGCCGAATTGGCGCTCCAAGGGTGCGGTGATGGATGATGTGACCACATCGGGGCTTGCGCCCGGATAAAGGGTAACAACCTGAATGGTCGGGTAGTCAACTTGCGGGAGAGCCGAGATCGACAGCATCCGGTAAGCAATGATGCCCGACAGGAGAATGGCTATCATGAGTAAAGACGTTGCAACAGGTCGCAGTATGAAAGGTCGCGATGGATTCATATCGTCGTTTGTTTCATTATGAAGGCAATGTCATCAGTAATTGCATGCGGCATATCCCGGTCCTGTTATTAACGCCCACCCTTGCGGTTGTCGTCACGGGGAGCCTTTCGTTTTTGACTCGGAGCGCCGGCGGCATCGTTTGTGACAAGCTCCACTTTTGAGCCTTCCCGCAGTTTATCCCCTCCGACCATGACGACAAGCTCTCCCGGCGACAGGCCGCTGATCACGGCGACATTGTCGCCTTCCGTGGGGCCGAGTTGCACCGGACGCACGCTGATGCTCTTCTCCTGCGTCACTACATAAACGAAAGTACCGATGGAGCCACGCTGTATCGCTGCGGTGGGCATGACGGTCGCATCGGTTAAGGTACCCACCTTCATCCGCATATTGACGAACTGGTTCGCAAAGAGCCCGTTGTCCTTATTTTCTAGTATGGCCTTTATCTTTACGGTTCCTGTGGTTGTGTCGATCTGATTATCAACGGCGAGGAGCTTGCCGCTAGCGAGGAGTACCTTGCCGTCCTGACTGTAAGCATAAACTGGCAAAGACTCTCCCGTACGCAGACGCTTCAGCACCGTGGGCAGATTGTCCTGGGGAACCGAAAACACAACGGTGATAGGCTGGAGCTGGGTGATAACGGCCAGCCCGTTCGTGTCGTTCGTTTGAACCATATTGCCCGGGTCCACCAGCCGTAAACCGACACGGCCCGATAACGACGAAGTGATACGCGAGTAGGTGATCTGAAGATTCGCATTGGCGATCTGTCCCCGATCTGTTTTTACGGCGCCCCGATATTGCTGCACCAGCGAATCCTGAGTCGTGACCTGCTGTTCGGCAATCGAGTCCTGGGCAAGCAGTTGCCTGTATCGTGCTAGGTCGCCCTCAGCATTCTTCAATAACGCTTCATCGCGCGCAAGCTGCCCCTCAGCCTGCATGAGCTGGACCTGAAAGGGGCGGGGATCTATTTCTGCCAGAAGATCCCCTTTCTTCACGATCTGTCCCTCTTTGAAATGCACCCGTAAGAGCTGCCCGCTAACCTGAGACCGTACCGTGACGGTTTGCACGGGTATCACCGTACCAAGCCCATTCAAGTAGACATCGATACTGGCTTTTTTAGCCGCCACCGCTGTCACTGGGAGGGGACGCTGGGCCTCATTCTTGGCCTTGTTTCGGGCTCCTACTTGTGCGGCTGTTTGCATAAGAAAGATCTTATAGGCAGCGGCAGCTAAACAGATAATGATGACGAGCCAGATCCACCGGCGGCGGATCATACGGGAAAACAGATGATCGCGCTTTGTGCTTGTTTGTTGATTGTTTTCAATATTTTGAGTCTGGTTCATTTCAACTCCTCGCTCCGGTGCATTCTTTTGATCACAAATTATTCCTCATGGAAGACCTATTGACTTTTCAATACTGGCCTGCGCGATTTTGTGATCATAAATAGCCGCTGCCTGGGCAGTCTGGGCATTGCTGTACGCCACCAGGGCGTCGGTAATCTCGATGGGACTGCCCACCCCGGAGGCATAACGACCATTAGCCAACTCCATATTTTCCGCTGCCTGCCTGACCGCCAACTCGGTGGTCGTTATCCGGTCCGTAGCCTCCCGGAGATTGGAATAGGCCTGCTGCAGCTCGAGGTAAATGTCCTGGCGAAGGGTCTTTTCATTGGCCTTGATGACCTCGAGACTAGCCCGGGCCTCATCAACCTGATATTTTGTGGACAGACCGCTGAAGATGGGAATGTTCAGCGTGGCGCCGAAGTTCCAGCCCTCATCCCAGGGGAAACTCTGCCCCCCCCAGCCGTAACCGGCCGTGCCGGTCACATTGGGATAGTAATTCTTCTTGGCTAGTTCAATTGTCTTCTCCTGTGCCTGTTTTTTCGTCGCCAGTGATTTCAGCTCCGGCCGATCCTGGTAGGCTTTCTGGAGAGCCTCTTCAAAAATTATCCCATAGGGCTGGGGTATAAAATCTCCGCGGCTGGTGTCGTATTCCGGGGCATCAGGGTATCCCATGGCATTGTTCAAGGTCGAGCGGGTAATCCGCAGGGCGTTTTCCGCCTTGAGGAGATCCAGGCGGGCATTGCTCAGGTCCACCTCTGCTTTGGTCACGTCGAACTTGGGTTTCACTCCGACCTCAAAAAAACCCTTTGCCTGGTCAAGATGCTTATGGAACTGCTGCACCTTTTCCAGTGCTACTTCCATATTTTTCTGGGATTTGAGAAGATTTAAGTACGCCTGCTTGACGTTAAAGACAATCTGCTTCTGGACCGCATCCAGATCCAGGCGCGACGAACCGGCATTGAGCTTCTGAACCTCCACTTGGGCCGCCGTCTTGCCGAAATCGTAGATATTCTGGTTCAAGGTAACGGTTGTGCCATACTGGTTGTAGATACTGCCCGCCTCTTGAGCAACCGTACCGGCGGGAACCGTATAGGGGTCCGTCCGGGAATAGCTTGATGATATCCCCACCTGGGGGAAATATCCGGAGCGGGCCTGACCAACGCGACTTTCGTTGACTCTGACGGTGCCGGCAGCGGAAAGAACGGCAGGGTGCCTGGCCAGACCGATCCGGATACATCTTTGCAAATCCAGGACCTCGCCTTTTATTATGACCTCTTCCTGCCCCTGCACCAACAAGGGGAAAAAAAGGAAAATTAAGAGCACCAAGACCGTGACAAATTCTTTCCTCATCAGATTTCCTTCACCAGCAATACAAGATACTTTAACTTACGATCATAGGATTTTACACCGCAAAGGGGGTTGAAATACATTCAGCTCTTTATTATTACTGATTACTTTGTACCTGTTGGCAAGCAATGGTCGCGCCATAATTCAAATGTAAAGCATATGTAATTGTTTTGACTTATTATTCATCATTATCAGTACTAAGCGCCTGTGCCTTTGCCTATATTGACCAAGGCAAAGCGGATAATAAGTATCCAGGCCGGGTATCCATTTGCATAAAAAGCATCCACCCACTACTTGCGCCACCGGATTCAACATGGCGCAGGCAAGAGATTAAACAATCTGCAACAGTTTGGATTGACGGATTTGGAAAGACCCCTGGGGCCGCCATTTGGGATCGGGGCGATGAATCTCTCGGGCAGTTATTCGATTTTCCATACAGTCCGGTCGGATGTATCTTTGAGACTAACCCTTTTTTCCACAAGGGCCTGTCGGATCTCATCAGCCTTCTTCCAGTCCTTCTGAGCCCTGGCCAGACGGCGCGCTTCTACGAGACCTTCGATTTCCTCGACATTCAGACCTTTTTTACGTACTTCCCGGTTCCTGTCGGCATCGAAATAATGATCCGGGTCATCAAGAAACAACCCCAGGACGGCGCCGGTGCGCAGCAGGATTTCCCGGGACCGGACAAGGACATAGACCGTCTCGGAGGCCGGTTTGTTTTTCCACTCCGCCATGAAACTGTTGAGAATACGAACAGCGTCATATAGGTGTCCGATCGCTTTGGCCGTGTTAAAATCATCTTCCATGGCCTCGGCAAAGCGTTCGGGAAGGGTCATGATCTTTTCAAAAACCTGACGGTGTTCTTCCGTCAAGGGATCTTTCCCCTCATTGATAGCCCCCCCGTGGCTGGCAAGAGTGTCCTTCATGGTTTTGAGGGCGGTATAGAAACGGTCCATTCCCGTTCTGGCGTCACGCAGCGATCCCTCAGAAAAGTCCACGGGACTGCGGTAGTGGCTCTGGAGGACAAAAAGCCTCAGCACCTCGGGATGGTAGCTAAGGAGCATGTCCTGGATGGTAGAGAAATTACCCAGGGACTTGGACATCTTTTCGCTGTTCACCCGGACAAAGCCGTTGTGTAGCCAGTATCGGGCCAGTGGTTTGCCCGTAGCCCCCTCAGACTGGGCAATCTCGTTTTCATGATGAGGAAAAATGAGATCTTCGCCCCCGCCATGGATATCGAAAGTATCGCCCAGATAACGCTGACTCATGACGGAACACTCGATATGCCACCCCGGACGGCCCTTTCCCCAGGGGCTGTCCCACCAGGGCTCCCCCTCCTTGCTTGCTTTCCAGAGGGCAAAATCCATGGGATTGCGTTTTTTTTCGTTTATGTCGACGCGGGCGCCGGCCAGCATGTCTTCCAGGTTTCTCCCCGATAATTTTCCGTATCCCTTAAATTTCTCGACGGCGTAATATACATCGCCATCAGCATCATAGGCTAGCCCCTTTTCAAAAAGGGTTGTGATCAGCCGGATCATACCTTCAATATTCTCCGTTGCCCGGGGTGCGATGGTGGGCCTGGCCACACCCAGGGCATCCATGTCCCGATTGTGAGCCTCAATATATTTTTCAGTAATACCCTTGATGTCACACCCTTCCGCATGGGCACGGTCGATAATCTTATCGTCAACATCTGTGAAATTCTTGATGAAGGTAACTTCAAAACCGAGGTATTGCAGATACTTGCTGATGACATCAAAGACGATCGCCGAACGGGCGTGACCTATATGGCAGAGATCATAGACCGTAATCCCGCAGGCGTAGATGCCGATCTTTCCGGGTTCGATAGGCTGGAATGCCTCTTTTTGCCTTGTGAGGGTATTATAAACTCGCAGTGCCATATATGTCCCCTTAAAAAACTATTGAACCATCAGGGATAAAGGGAAATCATCTCCAGACCGAGGTTTTCCTTCATCTCCCACATGATATTCATATTCTGTATCGCCTGACCCGCAGCCCCTTTGACGAGATTATCGATGGCAGAGATCACGATGATCCTTCCCGTCCGATCATCGACGGCGATGCCGATATCACAGTAATTGGCGCCCCGAACCGAAGAAATATTGGGATAAGCCCCTTTTTTATATATCCTGACAAATGATTCGTCTTTGTAAAAGACCTCATAAAGTTCATGGACAGCCTTGGGGGCAGCCTTTTCCGATAAGGAAGCATAAATTGTACTGAGGATCCCTCGGGAGATTGGCAGCAGATGGGGGGTAAAGGAAATCCGTAGTTCCCGGCCGGCAAGTACGCCTAATTCCTGCTCAATCTCCGGGGTATGACGGTGCTGAGCAACTTTATAGGCCTTGAAGGCCTCAGCAACTTCGCAGTAGAGAGAGGCAACCTGCGGTTCCCGTCCGGCGCCGCTCACCCCGGACTTGGAATCGGCGATGATGGAGGACGGGTCAATCCAGCCTTCTTTAAGCAGCGGTGCCAGCCCGAGAATGATGCTGGTGGGATAGCAGCCGGGATTGGCCACAATGCGCGCCGCCCTGATCTGTTCCCGATATATCTCGGGAATGCCATAAACGGCCTCCCTGAGGAGATCAGGGGCAGTGTGAGGGCCATACCAAGCTGCATAGGTATCGGCACTGCGGAGACGGAAATCGGCGCTCAAATCGACGACCTTCTTGCCAAACCGAAGGAAAAGGGGGGCGACGCTCATGGATACCGCATGGGGCAGGGCCAGGAAGACATGTTCACATTTCGCGGCCACCTCCTCAGGGGAAGCGTCCATGAACATCAAGTCCGTCAATCCGGCAAAACCGGGATAAACATCGGCCACCGACTGACCCGCATAGCGACGCGACGTGACGGCAACCACCTCCACAGCCGAATGCCGGAGCAGCAACCGCAGAAGTTCCTGTCCCGTGTAGCCACTGGCTCCATAGACCCCGACCCTGACCATCCTGCGCCTCCAAAAAAAAGGGAGGCCTAAGCCCCCCTCGGTCATTATCGTTTAGAAAACTGGAATCGTTTCCTTGCCCCGGGCTGACCGTATTTCTTTCTCTCCTTGATCCGTGCATCCCGGGTTAGAAATCCGGCCCGCTTAAGGGCAGGTCGCAGGTCCAGGTCGTACTCGACCAGTGCTTTCGATATGCCATGCTTAATGGCGCCCGCCTGACCGGAGATACCGCCGCCCTTAACATTAATAAACAAATCGAACTGATCTTTTCTTCCCACCAATTCCAAGGGCTGCTGGATGATCATTTTCAGGCTGTCCCGAGTGAAATAATCGTCAAAATTTCTTTTGTTGATGACCAGCACACCCGACCCTGGCTTCATGTAAACCCTGGCTACGGCAGTTTTTCTTTTTCCTGTTGCATAAAAACGCTTTTCTGTGGCACCCATCTCTTTTGTTACTCCTTCAGCTCTGTCTTACAATTCAAGTACTCTCGGACACTGGGCATCATGGGGATGTTCCGGCCCTTTGTAAATTTTCAGTTTTTTGAGCATCGCCCGTCCCAAGGTGTTCTTCGGAAGCATTCCCTTCACGGCTATTTTCAAGACATCTTCCGGTTTCTCCTGGAGGAGTTTTCCCGCCGGAGTCTCCGTCAGTCCACCTGGGTAACCCGAGTGACGGTAATAGATCTTGTCTGCGAGCTTTTTCCCCGTCAGTTGAATCTTTTCGGCATTGACCACAATCACAAAATCCCCTGTATCAAGGTGGGGAGTGTAGATAGGTTTATGTTTTCCCCGGAGGCGGCTGGCGATCTCGCTAGCCAGTCTTCCCAAAATCTTTCCCTGAGCATCTACAACACACCAGTCTTTGACAATCTCTTCTTTTTTAACATTGAAGGTCTTCATTTCCAACTCACCAGATTCTAAAAATTAGAAGGGGAGGCTACGCAATTTCCCCTCGTTTGTCAAGGGAAATCCTAAGCAACAATCCTTATGAACTCACAAAAAACCGGTTTCCCACCTCCCCCGTCAAAAAGGGAGGAAAATTCCGGCCTTTTTGCGAAGGAGTTAACATTAACAGGGCATATTTTCATAGACCAGCGATGGCAAATTGAAATTCATAGATTGTATCATCGGGCTTAACCACGCCATTCGTATCTATGGTGTTCCGAACCCCATATTTGAAGCCAACGTTCCAGCATTGCCGTTTGTAAGTGAACCCATAAGTGGTTTCAATGTTTCTCCCATTCAGCAGATCCCGTTTAAAGTTAAGGTTGAGAGCCAAACTCTTCGTTACCGGAGCCGCCAACAGCAGATTGATCTCTTCGATACCATTCTGGGTAATTTGATTAGTCTGGGCATTTTGGATAGTCCCGGTAGTCTGGGTATAACGATAAATAACATTGGCAGTATCACCTCGCCAATCGCTTACGCCCAGGTCATAGTTGGCCTGGTACCAGTTCATGGTATAAACGCTGTATTGATTCCGAGCGGAAAAAGAAAAATATGTCACCGGCTTGAAGTCGAGCTCCAGGGCAATATTGCTGAAGGTCTGCCTCTCCGTCCCTAACGGGAGCGTATCCGCAGCAGCCGCCTTGATGTCATAAGCCTGGGACAACTTGAATCGTAAAAACTCTCGATACATCGCATTGCCGGCCTTATCGAGATACTTGGCAGTCAAAGTGTTGGTCAGTCCGTAGGTCACGGTATTCTGTTCAGTAACCGCAGCGGCATAATTCGGCATACCGCTCTGAAGGGTCTGCAGGGTATTGGGAACGTATGCAAGGGAGCCGACATAATTCGGTAAGCTGTTTTCCCGAGGATGAGGAACGTACATATATGTAACCTCGGGCTGAATACCGTGGCGGATCCTGTTCAGGCCCACGCCGCCGATGTTGAAGACCCGGTGAATTTCCGAGGTCAGATTGGCGCCGACCCTGTATATCTCCCGGTCCCCCATCTTCGCCAGGCCATCATCAACATTATCATCCCGCCACCAAAAGGTTCCCTGTACGCCGCCAAAAGGAGTCAACTGAAAATAATCGCCCGCGTTAAAAGGTAGAGTAAGGGTGGGATTGATGTCCAGGGATTGTCCCTTCTGGCCAACACCACGATAAAAATAATCATAGATCGAGGCAATTTCATAATTCACGGGGGAACCGAAGAGAGGGGCCTTGGCCCCGGTGAGGGTCACCTCCGGATATTTCTGGAGGGTTCCGTCGTTGGAGGCAACAGTTAAATCTTTTGTATCTTGCACCAGGGCAGTTAGATTGAACAGCTTCCAGCTCTTGACCAGGCGGAGGGTAGAAACGAGGGAAGGGAGCGCTTCATCGCCAACGAAGGCAACCCTTTTAAAAGGATTGGTCTGGTCGAGGGAATAATTGGCGAGGAAGTAGTTATAAGAGGTGAAATCCTTTAAATACCAGTTGTCCGACACCTTGGCCACATCGGACCGGAAATAGAAGGTCGGGTCAAAGCTCGTCTCCTGGTTCCAGTAAAGAGACCATCGCTGCTGGTTAGTCTGCCAGTCCCGGCTTAAATTGCCCGAGGTTTCCGTAATCTTCTTGCTGTCATTGAGGAAATCACCATAGAGGACGCCCTTTGTTGAATTGGTGGCATAGCGGAACTCCGCCCCTTCCTGAAATCCCCGCTCGCTCATGTAACGCTGGTAAAAGGTGGCATCCATATCCTTAGAAATGGCCCAAAAAAAAGGGATACCCAAGTCCCAACCGAGCTTATCTTGTGAATAACTCATGCGGTGGGGAAAGAGAAAGCCCGACTGGCGTTCCGTCTTAGCGGGAAAAAGTAAAAAAGGCGTGTAGATCACCGGCGCCTTCCCTGCATAAAATTGGCCGTGAGTGACTGTCCCATACCCATCGGTAGTAACGTTCATGGTTTTGCCCGTAAGGCGCCAATCCGGCGCATCTCCGTCACAGGTTGTGGCCTGGCCATTTACCACATGATAAGTGGCTTCTCCCCTTTTTTCAATTAGATCGCCTTTAATGTAAAAATGCGTCTCCGCAATAAAAACCTGCCCCTCTTCAAGAACGCCCGTTTGCGATGGCATATGCATCTTCATCCGTGATCCCGACATGACGTCCTGCTTGCTTTTAAGGACTACCTGTCCCTGGGCAAACGCCTCGTCTGTCTTGCTGTTGAGGGCAGCGGAATCAGATGTAAGGATGTTTCCGGCGTAACGGATTATAACCTCTCCTTCGGCATGATAGGTGTCGGTATCCTGCTCATAGCTCAGAGAATCCGCCTCAATGTGTACAGGTTGCCGCTGTCCTATGCCAGCGGCAACTGTCTCCGCCTGAAGCGGCTCTGGGGGCAGGACGGATAGTACCAGCACTTTGACATTTTTTTCTCCCGCCCGAGGGGAAAATGTCTCAAAAACCGGAAAGTAGCCTTCCTTATGAACAGACATTGAAAGTGGCTTCTCGACGGGGAGGTCCAGCAGGAGAAATGCCCCATCAGGACCGGTAACGATCAGCGTGTAGGGCTCGTCCTTCAGTTCAACGAAAACCCCGGCCAAAGGATTCCCCTGCTGGTCGTGCACAACCCCCTGACAGGACGTGATTTCATCTCCGAAGACGATAGCTGCGGGGGTAAAAAACACTAAGACCATGGCGAAGCACGCAAGGAATTTCGAAAGCTTCATAAGCCTTTCCGCAAAGATGGTCCATTTTGTCTGTTTATCCTGCATGATCATTTCCCCTCCGCCGCTATCATGGTTCCCATGGAAGGGAAAGTTTTTTTTATTTCACCGACCAGATAGAGGGAACCGGTGACGCAGATCAGATCGTCCTCACCCGCAAGGGAGAAGGCGTATTTGAGGGCATCTACAGGGGAAGGTATTATTTCTGCCCTTTGGAGAAAGCCCCGGGCAAGCGGTAGAAGTTCCTCCGGAGGCATGGAACGTTCGCTTGGCGGCTGCGTCAGAATCATCAGGGGATTGAAACCCGACAGCCTTCTGATCATGTCGGGATAATGCTTGTCCCGGAGGACCCCGAACAAGACTATAAGGCGGCGGAAAGTAAACCTATCCCTAAGGGCACGGCATAGCGATCCGATCCCCGCAGGGTTGTGAGCGCCGTCCAGGAGCAGGACCGGGGCTTTCTGCAATACTTCCAGGCGTCCCTCCCATCTCACACTGCCCAATCCCTCCCGAACAGCCTCCTCATTAACAGTGAAACCTCTAACAGCCATTGCCTCCACGGAGGCTACGGCTAAGGCGGCGTTTATCTGCTGATGGGCCCCGACAAGGCCACAGCGGAGGCGTGGATAGGCATGGGCCGGACTCCGGTAAGAAAATGCTCCGTCCCGATGCCGTAAGACCGTAATTTCCCCACCGATCCTCAGGAGGGCCGACTCCCTTTCCCGGCAAGTGTCCACTATTACTTGCCGGGCCGACAGCTGTCGAACCCCGGTGATGCAAATGCCTTGTTTCGGGATGATTGCCGACTTTTCTCCGGCAATATCCTTTAAGCGCTTCCCTAAATACTCCTGATGGTCCAAGGCTATGTGAGTAACAACTGCCACGGATGGTTCAATAGCATGGGTTGCATCGAGTCTTCCGCCCATACCTACTTCCACCACTGCAATGTCAATTTTTTTTTGTCGAAAATAGTGGAAGGCCAGCACGGTCATGAACTCAAAATATGTCAGCGGCTCCGTAAGATGACCATCAACATCCCGCGTGGTTTCCCAAAAGTCCCGTTCCGGAATCATCACGTTGCCGATCCGGATTCGTTCCCGTACATCAATTAGATGCGGAGAGGTATAAAGGCCGACGGAAAAGCCTCCCGCGCTGAGAATGGAAGCTGTCATCGCCGCAACCGAGCCTTTACCATTGGTGCCGGCAATGAGGATTGATGGATAGTCTCTTTCCGGATTTCCCAGCACTTTCAGGATCTTCCTGACAGCGTCGAGGTCCATGCGGATTCCCATTTTCTCAAGCCCGTTCAGGTATGTATAAGGATTCCATTGTGTCATCATGAATATAGAAAAAGCCATGGATTCGCAATAAAATATGAAAATCAATGGCTTAGATCAATTAGGAATATGGGTGTTTCAGATCAATCAGGAATCACCCTGAAAACCTCGTCGCCGGGGCGGACACGGTCTGATACCTTGATACCGATATAATCCCCCGATACTGCTTTCGTCACTTTCTCGTTGTTTACCTCCATGGAATCTATAAAACTAGTAACATCCGTCGTATGGCCGGTAATCTTGATGGTGTCTCCGACGTTGAGTTCGCCGTTGACAATCTTGACCGCTGCCACAGAAGGTTTTGCAAAAAATTTTACAACCTCGCCGATCTTTTCTTCCGCCATAATCATACCTCCTTTCACCAAATGACTGTCAGATGAAGTAATGTGGTGCTTTTATACTTTTTTATCGAAAAAGACAAGAACAAATAAAAAAGGCAAGTCAAAGACTTGCCTTTTTTCATGGTATAAAAGTTATCTTGGAGACAACTTATCTGTTAGCCCTTATTTTGCCGAGGCTGCTTTTTTCTTCGTTTTTTCCTTTTCGGCGTCTTTGACAAATTCTACAATGGACTCAGGGGCATTGTCTCCGTTGCGAAACCCGATTTTCACAATCCTGGTATAACCTCCGGCCCGGTCACGATACCTTGTCGACAGTTCATCAAACAGCTTCGCTACCATTGAAGTGGTGCGTACGTAGGCCAGTGCCTGCCTGCGGGCATGGAGATCGCCCCTTTTCCCCAGGGTGACCATCTTTTCGGCCACTTTTTTAAGTTCTTTTGCCTTACTGTCCGTCGTCCTGATTGACTCATGCTCTATAAAGGACGTAACCATGTTTCTCAACATAGCCGTTCTGTGGCTTGATGTCCTTCCCAGCTTGCAACCCGCCTTACCGTGACGCATAGTTCTTTGTCCTCTCTATCTGATGTCCAGCGTTACCTATGTGGACTTATTGTCTTTATATTCTTAACTGTCTTCCCGCAGAGTCCAAGGTGGAAATTCCAGCTTCATCCCAAAGCCCAATCCTTGCTCAGCAAGAATCTCTTTTATTTCATTGAGCGATTTTCTTCCGAAGTTCTTTGTCTTCAGCATTTCCGCTTCTGATTTCTGGACCAGCTCTCCAATCAGATTGATTCCCGCATTCTTCAGGCAATTGGCTGATCGTACCGACAACTCCAAATCATCGACATGCCGTAGCAGCTGTTCGTTGAGATTATCCTTCTCCTCGATCTCGGGTTGTTCTAATTCCTCTTCTACTTCACTGAAGTTGATGAAGATATCAAGTTGCTCCTTCAATATCTTCGAGGCATAGGCCACGGCATCTTCAGGAAGGACACTGCCATCAGTCCATACCTCAAGTACGAGCCGGTCATAATCGGCAATTTGCCCCACCCGCGCATGGGTTACAGTATAATTGACCTTCTTGATCGGCGAGTAAATCGCGTCAATGTTAATGGTCCCCTCAGGCTGGTCAAAATCCTTTTCCTTTTTCGCTTGCACATAGCCACGTCCCATTTTGACAACCATTTCCGCTTTCAAGGAAGCGTTTCCGGAAAGGGTGGCAAGATAGTGGTCGGGATTGAGGATCTCCACGGTGCTGTCATGAACGATGTCTCCGGCCGAGATAACCCCTTCCTTAGAGGTGTCGAGTCGAATGACCCGCGGCCCATCCTGGTGGAGCATCACGCGCACACCCTTAAGATTCAGAATGATGTCGGTCACATCTTCCTTGACTCCGGGGACGGTGGAAAATTCATGAAGAACTCCGTCGATACGCACGGAAACTATAGAGGCTCCCTGAATCGAGGATAAAAGAGTCCTCCTCAAGGCATTCCCCAAAGTAATACCCATACCCCTTTCCAGGGGCTGACAGCTGAATTCCCCATAATACTGTGTATGGGTTGTCTCGTCGATCTCTATCCTTTTTGGTCGTATTAAGCCTCGCCAGTTTCGCTGCATTGTCTTCATCCTTACCGTTCCGGTTATTTCACAATATTACCGGAGTATTAGCATTATTTTGAGTAAAGCTCTACGACCAGCTGTTCCTGAACCGGCATGGTCAATTCTTCGCGGGTGGGGTACATTCTGACGGCGCCCTTGAAATTCCCTTTATCCAGGGCCAACCACTGAGGTACTCCGCGACGGGCAACCGATTCCAAGGCTTCGGTAATAGTGGAAACCTTCCTGCTCCCTTCGCGAACCTCGATCTCATCTCCCACCTTGACCAAATAAGAAGGAATATTGACCTTTCTGCCATTGACTGAAAAATGATAATGCCTGACCAACTGTCTCGCTTCCGTCCGGGAGCTTGCAAATCCCATCCGGAAGACCATGTTGTCTAACCTTCTCTCTAAAAGGATCAGCAAGTTTGTCCCGGTAATACCTTTTTGCCGGTCAGCTTTTTCGAAATAACTGTGGAATTGCTTTTCCAAGAGGCCATACATCCTCTTGAGCTTCTGTTTGGCCCGCAGCTGCACACCATAGTCGGAAGGTTTTTTTCTCATCTGACCATGGTCTCCCGGTGCGTATTCCCGACGTTCAAAGGCACATTTCTCGCTGTAACACCTGTCGCCTTTAAGAAACAATTTCAGGCCTTCCCTGCGGCACAATCTGCATACGGATTCTCGATATCTTGCCAAAGTTCCTCCCCGTTAAACCAATCTCTGCAATGAAATGATAATTTCTAGACCCTTCTCCGTTTCGGTGGTCGACACCCGTTATGCGGAATAGGGGTAACATCACGAATCAGAGTTATATTGAGACCCGTGAGCTGAAGAGCCCGCAGGGCCGATTCACGTCCCGAGCCGGGCCCCTTTACATAAACCTGAACGCTTCTTAAACCGTGTTCCTTCGCTTTTTTTACGGCGTCTTCCGCAGCCATCTGGGCAGCAAAGGGAGTGCTCTTTCGGGAGCCCTTGAATCCCTGAATACCAGATGACGACCACGAAATAACATTACCACTGAGATCAGTAATGGTCACAATGGTGTTGTTGAAAGTTGACTGGATATGGGCAACCCCCTCCGGGATATTCTTCTTCTCTTTTTTCTTTCCTGTTTTTCTTGCCGGCCTCGCCATGCTTCCTCCCCGTTACTTCTTCTTTCCTGCAATTGCTCGTCTGGGTCCTTTTCGCGTCCGGGCATTGGTGTGGCTTCTCTGCCCTCTAACCGGCAGACCTTTTCGATGCCTCAACCCACGATACGTCCCAAGATCCATTAACCGCTTCAGATCCATGGATATTTCCCGTCGCAGATCTCCTTCTACCTTATGCTCTTTATCGATAATGCTTCTTATAGCCGATATCTCACCGTCGGCAAGGTGATCTGTCTTCGTGTTAACATCAACACCAGCCTTCACGCAGATCTCCTGAGCCTTCGTCCTACCGATCCCGTAGATATAAGTCAAGGCTATTTCCATCCTCTTGTTCTTTGGTAAATCAACCCCTGCAATTCTTGCCACCGTCTAACCTCCTGACCTAACCACGGGCTTTTTATCCCTGTCGCTGCTTGTGCTTGGGGTTTTCACAGATTATCCTGAGAATACCCTTCCTTTTCACGATTTTACACTTATCGCAGATCTTTTTCACCGAAGCTCTTACTTTCACTATCTTCACTCCTTGTGTCTTTTATCAGGACACGGTCTTCGTGGTTCCAGTACTCTATTTTGTCCGGTAAATGATACGCCCCCGGGTCAGATCATAAGGGGAAAGCTCCACTGTTACTCTGTCTCCGGGAAGTATCTTGATAAAATGCATCCGCATTTTCCCGGATATATGGGCTAAAACCCTGTGTCCGTTTTCTAATTCTACCCGGAACATGGCATTGGGCAAGGGCTCAATTACCTTCCCCTCGACTTCTATTGCCTCTTCTTTTGCCATAATTATATCCCTGATCGACGACTCTCTCCACCGCCGCTCACTGCATCCGGCTTAAAATTTCCGGGCCGTGATCAGTAATAGCGATGGTGTGCTCAAAATGGGCGGAAAGTCTACCATCCGCCGTCACGGCAGTCCAGCCGTCAGTCAACATCCTGACCTTATAGGTTCCGGCATTAACCATAGGCTCTATCGCCAGTACCATTCCCGCTTTCAACGCCACCCCTCTACCCTTAATACCATAGTTGGGAATCTGCGGATCTTCATGGAGATTCCGACCGATACCATGGCCTACAAAATCTCTGACCACTGAAAAGCCTTCCGCCTCGACATGTTTCTGCACCGCTGCGGAAATATCACCCAGCCGATTCCCGACCGTTGCCTCCTGAATTGCCCGATCAAGGGATTCCTCAGTTGCTTTAAGGAGCATTGACGCCTCTTTGGAAATCTTCCCTACTGGTACCGTCAGGGCTGCGTCGCCATAATATCCGTGATAATAAACCCCAAAATCCAGACCGACGATATCCCCCTCCGTGAGCACCCGCTGTGAAGGAAGGCCATGGATCACTTGTTCATTTATCGAAGCACACAGGGAAAAGGGGTACCCTCGATAACCCTTAAAGGCCGGTTTTGCCCCTTTTTTTAAAACCAACTCCTCGGAAATACGATCAAGCTCTAAAGTGGTTACACCCTCCTGTACCTTTTCCTTCAGCTCCGCCAATATCTCCGCGACAATACCGTTACTCTCCCTGATCTTTTCTATTTCGCTCGGCTGCTTCAGAATGACCATTCAATCTGCTCCCATATCCTATTCATGGCCTTCCTCAGCGCCGCCTTGCTATCTTTCCTTTCTTCATGAAACCTTCATATTGCCTGGTCAGCAAGTGCGTTTCGATCTGACCAGCCGTGTCGAGGGCCACCCCGACAACGATGAGAAGAGCGGTTCCTCCGAAGTAAAAAGGCACGTTGAAATAACCTATCAAAATACTCGGCAGTACGCAGACGGCGGACACATAAATTGCGCCGCTGAAAGTCAAGCGAGTCAAAACTTCGTCAATATAGTCCGCCGTTTTTTTGCCGGGCCGGATTCCCGGAACATATCCACCGTATTTTTTCATATTGTCCGCAACATCAACGGGGTTAAATGTGACCGCCGTGTAAAAATAGCAAAAAAATACTATAAATGCAACATACATTAATTCATATATAGCCTTGCCGGGAACCAAAGAATCCGCTACCACCTTCATCCACGGATGAGGAATAAAATTCGCGATGGTTGCCGGAAACATGATGATGGAGGAAGCAAAAATCGGCGGGATAACCCCGGCCGTATTTACTTTCAATGGCAAGTGGGTAGATTGCCCACCATACACTTTTCTTCCAACTACCCGTTTTGCATACTGGACCGGAATCCTCCGCTGTGCGCTTTCAACAAAGACAATCGTACCAATAACAACAAGCATCATCACGATGAGCGTGATGATAGAGAATATTCCCATTTCCCCTGCTGACAGGAGCTGAAAGGTATTGATAATCGCCTCCGGAGCCCTACAGACGATCCCGGAAAATATTATCAGCGAAATGCCGTTACCAATTCCCTTCTCTGTAATCTGCTCACCTAACCACATGATAAAAGACGTCCCTGCGGTCAGGGTTATCATGGTCATAAGTCGAAAAGCCCATCCAGGATCCAGAACAATCGACACCCCCGTCGGTCCGGCCATATTTTCCAGTCCGATAGCAATGCCGAAACCCTGAATAATACTGAGTACAACCGTTCCGTAACGGGTGTACTGGGTAATTTTTCTTCTTCCCGCCTCTCCTTCCTTGGAAAGCTTTTCCAGATGGGGAATGGCAATAGTCAGAAGTTGGAGGATAATAGAGGCACTGATATAGGGCATTATCCCCAGAGCAAATACGGAAAGATTGCTCAGGGCGCCCCCGGCAAACATGTCAAAGAGCCCAAGTAAAGATCCCTTGGCCTGTTCGAAATAGGCCGCTAAAGCCGCTGTATCAATACCCGGTGTCGGCACATGAGCGCCGATACGGTAAACTATTAACAGGAGAAAGGTATAGAGTATCCTCTTCTGAAGTTCGGGGATCTTGGATATATT
The DNA here is from genome assembly GCA_025355725.1 of Syntrophus sp. (in: bacteria). Classification (GTDB taxonomy): domain Bacteria; phylum Desulfobacterota; class Syntrophia; order Syntrophales; family UBA8958; genus UBA8958. Next base: position 50,750 of record JANXZC010000079.1, on the reverse strand, counting down.
GCTAAGTCCGCCAATCAAATCAAGCAACCTCTACGATAGATCCACCGGCAGCTTCGATCTTAGCCTTAGCTCCCTTGCTCAGAGCATCCAGCTTTATGGACAGGGCGTGTTGAATATCCCCTTTCCCCAAGAGCTTAATGCCGTCTCCCCTTTTTTTGATAAGGCCCTGCATTATCAACGCCTCGGCGTCGATAATGCTATTTTCCGGGAAGGCATTCAGTTGCACCAGGTTAACGGTGATCATTTCTTTCCTAAATGGGTTCCGGAAGCCGCGTTTTGGGAGCCTCCGCGCCATGGGCATCTGGCCCCCTTCAAAGCCGGGCCGTGTACCTCCCCCCGAACGTGCATTTTGCCCCTTGGATCCCTTACATGAAGTTCCGCCATGTCCGGAACCGTCACCTCGTCCGACCCTCTTACGCTTTTTCCGTGATCCGACCGGAGCCTTTAATGTTCCTAAATCCATATATATACTTACGCCTCCAACTCTTCCATGGAAACCAAGTGGCAAACCTTGCTGACCATACCTCTAATCTCGGGAGTATCGGCAAGCAGGACCGTCCTGTTCATTTTCAAGAGCCCCATCCCACGGAGGACCTTTCGCTGCTTTTCAGGCCTTCCTATGTAGCTCCGAATCAATGTTACTTTTAATTTACGTCCCACGAAATATACCCCTTAAATATAATTACCGACTCTCCAAGAACACCTGCCCACGAAGCTTGGCAATCAGAGCCGGTTCCTTCAGTCGGGTAAGACCCTCAATGGTAGCCTTGACCAGGTTATGGGGATTATGTGATCCTAAACACTTGGTAAGTATGTTATGGACCCCGGCAACCTCCAAAACTGCACGGACAGCGCCCCCGGCTATAAGTCCCGTCCCTTCAGAGGCCGGTTTAAGAAGTACCCGGCCAGCCCCATAGATTCCAGTGACTTCATAGGGTATCGTCCTGTTCGTGATGGCAACCTTTTTCATATTTTTCTTGGCCTGCTCCATCCCTTTACGGATCGCTTCAGGCACTTCATGGGCTTTGCCAAGCCCTGCTCCTACCGATCCCTGCCCATCTCCAACTACGACAATGGCGCTGAAACGGAACCTCCTGCCGCCTTTTACGACTTTGGCTGTCCTGTTGATAGTAATAACCCTGTCTATCAGTTCGACTTCTTCCATCATGATCTTATCCAATCGCCCCTCTTGTTATTGATCCTCAGAATCTCAAGCCGATCTCACGAGCGGCGTCGGCAAGAGCCTTGACCCTTCCATGATACAGAAAGCGCCCCCGATCAAAAACGGCCGCTTCGATCCCGATCGCCTTGAGTCGCACCGCTACTAATTTGCCAACTTCCTTGGCCGCTTCCGACTTTTTCATTTTTCCAAGTCCAGCTCGCAACTCCGGACTCAGAGTCGAAGCCTCTACCAATGTCTTCCCAAGATCATCCGCAATGGCCTGCACGTAGATATGCTTCGCAGTCCTGAAAACAGCAAGGCGGGGCCTTTCCTGAGTCCCTGAGACCTTACCCCGAACGCGGGCTTTTCTCTTCTCTCTGACCTTTTCAACCTTCGATCCCAATTCGTCTACCTCTTTAAAAGGATATATGACAATTTTTTATCTGTTACGAACCTACAGATTTGCCGACTTTCCTGCGAACCTGCTCTCCAACATATTTAATGCCTTTCCCTTTGTAAGGTTCCGGCTTTCTCATCTCTCGGATTTCTGACGCCACCTTGCCTACAAGTTGCTTGTCAATACCGGAAACGACGATGTTGACGAGCTTTTCTATCTTTATGGCAATCCCTTCCGGCACCTTGTATTCAAGAGGAGCGGAAAAGCCAAGGACCATTTTCAAAACATTATTGTTCAGTTCGGCACGATAACCAACACCGGATATCTCCAGGCCCTTTTCAAACCCCTTGCTCACTCCTGTGACCATATTGTTCACCAAGGTCCTTGCCAGGCCATGAGCTGACCTGCCCATCCGATTATCGACCAGTCTTTTGATGACAACAGTGCTGTTTTCGAGGGATAATTCAATCCCCGGTGGCAAGGCTTCTGACAACTGTCCGTTCGGACCCGATACCTTGACTACCCCCGCCTCCTGTGCAATCTTGACACCGGCAGGCAATTCTATGGGTCTTTTTCCAATTCTCGACATTATAATCTCCCGACCGTATTCACAATATCCTCAGATACGGTTACCACACCTTACAGAGAATTTCTCCACCAACCTTCGAATCCCTTGCTTCTTGATCCGTCATAATCCCCCGGGACGTAGACAGAATCGCAATGCCATACCCGTTCAATACCTTGGGGATGTCCTGGCTGTGGACATAAACCCTCCTGCCCGGCTTGCTGACCCTCTGAATGTCTGTCAGAACGAAATTTCTGGAATCGGGATAAACGAGCTCTATTCGCAGATTTTCCCGATCATATTTATCCTTCTTGAGTTCATATCCCGTGATGAACCCCGCCTTTTTCAAAACTTCGGCAATATTTGCGTTCATTTTTGACGAGAGAATATCCACGGTTTTGAAATGCATCCGATTGGCATTTCGGATCCTGGTCAACATATCTGCTATTGGATCGGTCATTCCCATGAGTATGGCTCCTTTATTGATCTACCAGCTCGCTTTGATTACCCCGGGGAGTTCCCCTTTGGTGGCAAGATTCCTCAGACATATCCTGCACATATCAAACTTACGATAATACGCCCGTGGCCTTCCGCACAAAGGACAGCGGTTGTACTGTCGGACCGAAAATTTCAGTTTCCTTTTTGCTTTTGCGATAAGTGATTTCTTCGCCACGCTTCTATTCCTCCAGCCGCTATTTCGGCCTAATTTCTGAAAGGCATGCCCATAAGCCTTAAAAGCTCCCGGGCTTCTTCATCCGTTTTTGCCGTCGTCACAATAACCACATTCATACCCCGGACTTTATCTATTTTGTCGTACTCGATTTCCGGGAAGATGATCTGCTCCTTGAGTCCCAGGGCAAAATTTCCTCTGCCGTCAAATGACTTGGGGGCAATTCCACGGAAGTCCCTGACCCGGGGCAAATTAATATTTACCAGGCGGTCAAAGAATTCAAACATTCTTTCTCGTCTGAGGGTCACTCGGCAACCAATGGACATCCCCTGGCGGAGCTTGAAGGTAGCGATGGATTTCTTCGCTTTCGTGATAACAGGTTTTTGCCCCGTGATAGTGGACAGTTCCTGGGCGGCGATATCCAGAATTTTGGCATTCTGAATGGCTTCACCGAGTCCCATGTTAAGAACTATTTTTTGCAGTCTCGGTACCTCCATCACATTCTTGTAATGGAATTTAGCGATCAACGCCGAAACCACTTCTTTTTGATAATACTCTTTGAGTCTTGCCATATTGATCGACCTATGCGTCTAATATCTCTTTACATTTCTTACAGATACGGACCTTTTGCCCATCATCCAGGATTTTGTGACCGAGTCGCACACCGGCATCGCATTTGCTGCATAAATAGGAAACATTGGTAATGTGGATGGATCCTTCCTTTTCCACTATACCTCCTTTACCCTTAGCATCCGGACGTTGATGTCGCTTGACAAAGTTGAGTTTCTCAACAATTATACGATCCTTATCCTTTATGATTTTGATGATCTTGCCGGTCTTACCTTTTTCCTTGCCGGCAATGACCTTCACCGTATCTCCCTTTTTTAACTGCTTCCCATGCATTTTTTCGTTCCTTGTTTCCATGTCCGTCCGTCTATCCCTTAGAGTACCTCGGGGGCCAAAGAGATGATTTTCATGAACTGCTTTGCTCTCAGTTCCCGAGCCACGGGGCCAAATATCCTGGTTCCGATCGGCTCCATCTGGTTAGAGATCAGGACGGCTGAATTATCATCAAATTTCAGATAAGACCCATCCTGCCTTCGCACCTCTTTGACCGTGCGAACGATGACGGCTTTCATGACATCCCCTTTCTTAACCTTAGAATTGGGAATGGCTTCCTTTACCGATACCACGATAACATCGCCAACACTGGCATAGCGCCGCTTCGACCCCCCCAGAACTTTGATGCAGGCAACTTTCTTTGCACCCGAGTTGTCTGCCACATTTAGAATGGTCTGCATCTGAATCATAATACTGCTCCGCCTTCACAAAAGTCCCAATCCTACTTGGCTCGCTCCAGAATGGTCCGCATCCGCCACCGCTTGTCCCTGCTCAGTGGCCGAGATTCAACAATGAGAACCTTATCCCCGACACGACACTGATTGCCTTCATCGTGGGCCTTGTATTTCGCATATTGTCTTATATATTTATGGAAAACAGCGTGTTTAACCAAGCGCTCCGTACGAACAACTATGGTTTTTTCCATTTTGCTGCTGACCACCACACCCTTCATCGTTCTTTGGTTCCCCCGGCCTTCCATTACTACTGACCCTCCTTCTGTCTCAAGACAGTCTTGATACGGGCTATGTTTTTCCTTGTTTGGCCCAACGTAGAGGGAGAATCCAATTGACCGGAGGTATGACGAATCTTCAACCGAAAGAGCTCTTCATCAAGTTCCTGGTTTTTCTGCTGTAATTCATCGATGCTCAGATCCCTCAGCTCATTAACTTTCATCAGCCATCTCCGTTGCTAAAAACTTGACTCCAATGGGTAGTTTATGGGCTGCAAGGCGGAAGGCTTCCTTGGCTATTTCCGGGGAAACACCGCGCATTTCATAAAGGATCATTCCCGGTTTGACAACAGCCACCCATTCTTCCGGAGCTCCTTTTCCTTTTCCCATACGGGTCTCGGCAGGTTTCTTTGTCACGGCCTTATGAGGAAAAACCCGAATCCATATCTTCCCGCCCCGCTTTACGTGCCTGGTCATCGCCACCCGAGCCGATTCAATTTGTCTTGCTGTTACCCAACCGCACTCCGTTGCCTGTAGTCCGAACTCACCGAAGTCTACAGTATTGCCCCTCGTTGCCTGACCCGTCATGCGGCCCCGCTGCGGCTTTCTATATTTTACCCTTTTCGGCATTAACATGGTTCAAAAACCCCTGTCTGAATTCCTTGCTCAATCTTACGTCTATCGTTCGCGCTCACTTTTGGTTTTAAGTATTTCACCATGAAATATAAACACTTTCACACCAATTTTACCATATGCGGTCCTGGCCTCTGCAAAACCCCAGTCAATATCGGCCCGCAAGGTATGCAGGGGAACGCGCCCTTCACGATACCACTCGGCCCTGGCCATTTCCGCGCCTCCGAGTCTTCCCGAACAGTTGACACGTATTCCCTTGGCACCAAACTTCATGGATGAGTTTACACCCTTCCTCATGGCCCGCCGGAAGGCAATTCTTCTCTCCAATTGCTGGGCGACGTTTTCCGCAACGAGTTGGGCGTCGATTTCAGGCTTTCGGACTTCCAGAATATTGATAATAATGTCGCTGCTACTCACCTGTTCGAGATCTTTTTTCAACTTCTCTATTTCAGATCCCTTTTTGCCAATAATGATTCCGGGACGGGCAGCATAGATATTGACTTTAGCTTTATTCGCAGCCCTCTCGATCTCAATCCTTGAGATACCGGCGTGATAGAGTTTTTGTTTGAGATACCGGCGGATGCGGATATCTTCGTGAAGGAGCTCACTGTAGTTCTTCTCAGAAAACCAAAGCGATTTCCATGTTTTGACACCTCCCAGCCTCAAACCGATCGGATTAACCTTCTGACCCAATCTTCCACCTCCTAAAGATGTATCTATGCCTCGTCAAGGACAACGGTAATATGACTCATTCTCTTCTTAATCGCTGCCGCCCGGCCCTGAGCCCTTGCACGCCAGCGCTTCAGGGAAGGGCCCTGATCAACGAAAACTTCCTTCACAAAGAGAATATTTTCATCAATGTTCGCGTTTTGTTTTGCGTTGGCCATAGCAGACTTAAGAACTTTTCCCACCAGCATGGCCCCATACTTTCTTGTAAAGGAAAGTATTTTTTCGGCCTCCGCGACCTTCTTCCCCCGGATAAGATCAACGACGAGTCGCGCCTTCTGGGGTGATATCCGTATATATTTAGCAACAGCCTTTGCTTCCATAGCCTTACTCCAAACCTTACCGCTTACGTACACGGCAGGATTATCTTCTCACCTTCGATTTCCTGTCTCCGGCATGACTAAAAAAGGTCCTCGTCGGAGCAAACTCACCCAGCTTATGTCCAACCATGTTTTCTGTTACAAAAACAGGAATGAACTTTTTACCGTTATGGACGGCGAATGTATGACTGATGAGATCAGGGGTGATCGTCGACCGTCGTGACCAAGTTTTTATGACTGCCTTACTCCCCGCCGCTTCTGCTTTCCTGACTTTTTCAAGCAGTTTAGCCTCGATGTATGGACCCTTTCTTACCGACCTTGCCACCTTCTAACCTCTTCTCTTTACGATGTATTTATCCGTACTTTTGTTTGTCCTTGTTTTATGCCCTTTAGTCGGTACTCCCCATGGAGTGCAGGGATGTCTCCCTCCCGACGATTTTCCTTCTCCTCCACCCATGGGATGATCGACGGGATTCATGGCCACGCCTCTTACCTTGGGTCGCTTCCCGAGCCAGCGCGTTCTTCCCGCCTTGCCGATACTGATGTTTTCGTGTTCGATATTACCAATCTGACCTATGGTAGCCTTGCAGGCGAGGATGATTTTTCTGACTTCACCCGAAGGAAGGCGTACTTGCGCATACCCCCCTTCCTTGGCCATCAGTTGACCATAAGTACCGGCACTGCGTATAATCTGTCCACCCCGACCGATCTTAAGTTCGACGTTATGAATAAGAGTACCCAAGGGAATATTTTTGAGCGGAATTGCGTTGCCCGGTTTGATATCGGCCTTCTCGCCGCTGACGACAACATCTCCCACAACTATCTTGTCCGGGGCAATAATATAACGTTTCTCGCCATCGACGTAGTTCAACAGGGCGATCCTTGCGGACCGGTTGGGATCGTACTCAATTGACGCTACCCGCGCAGGGATATCTATTTTATCTCTTCTGAAATCGACAAGACGGTATCTTCGTTTATGACCGCCGCCGATATGTCGGCTCGTCATTCGACCATTGACGTTCCGCCCACCGCTTTTCTTCAACGGGCGCAAAAGGCTTTTTTCAGGCTTCGAGGCGGTAATTTCCTCAAAATCAGAACATGTCTGAAATCGTCTGCCTGGTGATGTCGGTTTGTACGTTTTGATTGCCATGATCCGTTCCCTTAAAACTTATTACACACCTTCAAAAACATCGATGCGACTACCAGGCGACAAGGTAACAACTGCCTTCTTCCATGAAGGTTTCTCCCCCAGGATCTTGCCTTGACGCTTCTTCTTCCCCGGCACATTCATAACCGCCACGTTGAGAACCTTGACTTTGAATAGCTTCTCTACGGCATTGCTAATTTCGATCTTGTTTGCCCGGCGATCCACTTCAAAGAAGTATTTGTTCGCTTCATCTTTAGCGATGGTGCTTTTTTCCGTAACCAGCGCTTTTTTTATTATCTTATATAATTCCATTATGATCGTAACGCCCCCTCAATGTTCTTCACGGACGGTTCCAGCAAAACCACATGATCATGATTCAAAAGGTCATAGACATTGATGCCTTCTGAACGAATCATCTTGATATTTTTGAGGTTCCTTGAAGATTTCTCCAGGACAGGATTCGATTTGTCTATTACAACAAGGGCCTTTTTCATCCCGAAACGTTCAACGACTTCCTTGAATTTCTTTGTCTTGATTCCTTCCATGGGAAAATCATTAAGAATGATCATCCGGTCTTCTTTAAACTTCTGGCTCAGTGCTGATATCAATGCGAGCTTTCTAACTTTTTTGGTAACTTTATAGGAGTAGTCCCTCGGCAGGGGTCCGAAAACAGTGCCACCCCCGCGCCATATCGGGGAACGACTCGTCCCTGCTCTCGCCCGCCCTGTTCCCTTCTGGCGCCAAGGTTTTTTTCCGCCCCCTCTGATGTCCCGCCTCGTCTTTGTACAGGCTGTTCCGCTGCGCCGGGAGATCAGTTGCATCCTGACTACTTCATAAATCACCGATTCATTGACCGTGGCCCCAAAAATCTGATCACTAAGGTCAATTTCGGATACCTTCTTGTTTTCTATATCATACACTGCCGCTACTGGCATGTTCACCACCCTGGATTTCTATACAAATACTATTTTTTGATTGCCTGCCTGATCAGAACGACACCCTGCTTCCCTCCAGGAATCGAACCTTTTACCAAGATTGCATTATCCTCAGGCCTCACAACCAAGACTCGCATATTTTGCACGGTATTTCTCTCGCATCCCATCTGCCCGGGTAGTTTCCTGCCCTTGAAAACACGGGAGGGTTCAGCACTGGCGCCTATCGAACCGGGAGCCCGGTGAAACATGGACCCATGGGTCGCCCTTCCACCCCTGAAACCATGCCTCTTTATAACACCGGCAAACCCTTTTCCCTTTGATGTTCCAGTTATATCAACATAATCCCCCGGTTTGAAGACATCCACCCGCACTTCCTGACCGAGTTCAAAGCCACTGACATCCCCCCGCAATTCGCGGAGGATACGGAAGAAACCCTTGTCTGCCTTCTGGAAATGCCCCTGGAGGGGTTTCGTTACATGTTTTTGCTTGACACGACCGCATCCTATTTGCACAGCGTCATATCCTTCCCGCTGCACGGTCTTTTTCTGTATGACAACAGAAGGCTCCACTTTGATAACCGTTGCCGGCGTGGCTTCGCCGTCTTCAGTGAAAACCTGCGTCATGCCCAATTTCCTGCCGATAAGTCCCTGTCTCATCTCGCTTCTCTAATCGCCTAAAAAAATCAGGAGATGGACACTATTGTATCCTTCCATCTCCTGTCATGTGTAACCTATAGTTTGATCTCCACGTCCACACCAGCAGATAAATCGAGCTTCATTAGGGCATCGACTGTCGACTGCGTAGGTTCGATGATATCAATCAATCGTTTGTGCGTTCTGATTTCAAATTGTTCCCGGGACTTCTTGTCCACATGGGGGGAACGATTGACACAATAACGATTGATTTCCGTAGGCAGTGGAATGGGACCGGCAACCCGGGCCCCCGTACGCTTTGCCGTCTCGACAATATCTTCTACCGATCTGTCCAGCAGTTTATGATCGTATGCCTTAAGACGAATTCTTATTCTCTGGTCTTTCATGGTCGCGCCGGACCCCTCTTCATTATTCTATTATCTTGCTGACAACACCGGAGCCAACAGTTCGTCCACCCTCGCGAATTGCAAATCGCAGCTGTTCCTCCATGGCGATAGGTGTAATCAGAGCGATTTCCATCTCGATATTATCGCCGGGCATAACCATTTCCACGCCCTCGGGCAGTACGGCCACACCGGTCACATCCGTCGTCCGGAAATAAAACTGGGGCCGGTAACCTGAAAAGAACGGCGTATGACGACCACCTTCCTCCTTAGTCAGAATGTAAACTTGGGCCTTGAATTTAGTGTGGGGGGTTATGGAACCGGGCTTCGCCACAACCTGACCTCTTTCGACTTCGTCCCTTTTAGTTCCTCTGAGCAGAACACCGACATCGTCGCCCGCCCGGCCCTCGTCTAGGGTCTTGCGAAACATTTCCACACCGGTGCACACGGTCTTGAAGGTCGGCCGAATCCCGACGATTTCCACTTCCTCTCCCGTTTTGACGATTCCTCTGTCTATTCTGCCCGTTACTACTGTCCCACGACCGGAGATGCTGAAAACATCACCGATAGGCATCAGGAAGGGTTTATCCAGAACACGCGTAGGTTCGGGAATATAGCTATCAACGGCATCCATAAGTTCCCAAATGGATTTGGCGTCTTCCGAAGCAGAATCATCCGTCTCCAGCGCCTTAAGCGCCGACCCGCGGATGATGGGAGTCTCGTCTCCCGGGAACTGGTAGTCTTTCAGAAGGTCCCGCAGTTCCAGCTCCACCAGGTCGAGAAGCTCCGGATCATCGACAAGATCCACTTTATTCATATAGATAACCACATAGGGGACCTGGACCTGTCTGGCAAGGAGAATGTGTTCTCTGGTTTGAGGCATCGGACCATCGGAGGCGGCCACGACAAGGATGGCTCCATCCATGTGGGCGGCGCCGGTAATCATATTTTTTATATAATCGGCGTGACCAGGGCAGTCAACATGGGCATAATGCCTTTTGTCTGTCTGATACTCCACATGGCAGATATTGATGGTAACTCCTCTTTCCTTCTCCTCCGGTGCATTATCGATGGAGTCAAAGGGCCTGAACTCGGCGAAGCCTTTCTTGGACAAGTGCTTGGTAATTGCTGCCGTCAATGTCGTTTTACCATGATCCACGTGACCAATGGTACCGATATTCATATGCGGCTTTGTCCTTTCATATTTCTTCTTAGCCATCTCTACTTACCTCCTTCGTCTTTTGAAAAAATATCTTATATGTTTACGACCCTTTGCTCTTGGACTATCCTATATTAAAATTAAACCCTGCATCAAAACCGATAGTGGGCAAATGCCTTGTTGGCCTCCGCCATTTTATGAACGGCTTCCCGCTTCTTAATAGCCGCCCCTCTATTGTTGGCCGCATCGATTAGCTCCGCTGCCAGTTTTTCCCTCATCGTCTTATCCGTCCGCTCTTTAGCATGGGTAATCAACCAGCGGATAGCCAGGGCAACCCGTCGTGATGGTTGGACCTCGGTGGGAACCTGGTAAGTAGATCCGCCGACTCTTCTCGATTTGACCTCAATCACCGGTTTCACATTATTCAATGCCTTTTCAAAAACATCCACGGGGGATTCTTTGATCCTTTTTTCAATAAGATCAAGGGCTCCATAGAGAATCGACTCAGCGGTACTTTTCTTTCCCTGCTTCAGAAGATTGTTGACGAACTGGGCCACCATCTTGTTATGATACTTGGGATCCGGAATGATCTCCCTTTTTGTTACTTCTCGTCTTCTCGGCATGATGATCTAACCCCGTTTAGCTCGGCTTTTTGGCGCCGTATTTGGATCTTCCCTGTTTTCTGCCCTGAACGCCTACCGCATCAAGGGTTCCACGGACAATGTGATAGCGCACTCCGGGAAGATCCTTGACTCTGCCCCCCCGGACCAGGACCACCGAGTGCTCCTGAAGATTGTGACCCACGCCCGGGATATAGGAAGTTACCTCGTATCCACTCGTCAGGCGAACTCTGGCCACCTTTCTTAGCGCCGAGTTCGGCTTTTTGGGCGTCGATGTATAGACCCGTACACAGACTCCCCGACGCTGCGGGGAGCCGGCAAGGGCCGGTGTTTTCGTCTTTCCCTCTATCTTGGTCCTTCCCTTCCGGACCAACTGGTTTATCGTTGGCATTGTTCCTCCAAAAAAGCTTCAGCTGTCTCTTCAGACAGGTACCGCAAAGGTCGGTTTATTACCAATAAGATGATCATATGTCAAGCATTTTCTCATCCAAAATTCCTTCCACCTCCCGGCTTTCGAGTACCATCGGATCTTCAGCAAGCGTTTTTATGCCGAGTTTCCGGTACATGGGCAATCCCGTACCCGCAGGAATCAGACGTCCCATAATGACGTTTTCCTTCAGACCACGGAGATAATCCGTTTTGCCAGCCAGACTTGCCTCCGTCAGCACCCGCGTGGTCTCCTGGAAGGAAGCGGCGGAAATGAAGCTCTGGGTTGACAGGGAGGCCTTGGTAATACCCAACAGAATGGGTTTACCGATTGCCGGTCTTCCCCCCTCCGCAGCCACACGCCCATTCTCTTCCTGAAATCGATACCGCTCAACTTGTTCATCGGCAATAAAAGTAGTATCCCCCGGATCGACGATCTTTATTCGCCTGAGCATCTGGCGGACGATAACTTCTATATGTTTATCGTTAATCTTAACGCCCTGGAGTCGGTAGACCTCCTGAACCTCATCGACAAGATAACGGGCCAGTTCCTTTTCACCTTTAATCGACAAAAGGTCATGGGGGTTATTAACGCCATCCATCAGGGGCTCCCCTTCCATTACCCGGTCGCCTTCCTGAACGCTGACATGCTTACCCTTGGGGATAAGGTATTCCTTATCCTCGCCGCTGTCCGGCGTGACAATAACCTTTCTCTTACCCTTGGCGTCCTTGCCATACGACACAACCCCTTTGATTTCACTGATCACGGCGTATTCTTTTGGTTTTCTAGCTTCAAACAGCTCGGCTACCCGGGGAAGACCGCCGGTAATATCCTTGGTCTTGGTTGTCTCCCGGGGGATTTTGGCGATAATATCTCCGGCACTGGCCTGGTATCCTTCCGATACAACGATATTGGCCCCCACCGGCAAAAGGTGACGGGCAACCATAGCCGTGCCGGGAACCTTAGCCGTTCTGCCTTTCTTGTCTTTGATCGATACCCGGGGTCGCATATCCGTTCCCTTGGATTCGACGACCACCTTACGGGAAAGGCCGGTCACTTCATCGACCTGTTCTTGCATGGATTTACCCTCGATAATGTCGCCGTATTTGATTATACCGTCGACCTCAGCAAGGATCGGGATAGAGAAGGGATCCCACTCGGCAATCAGGGTCGCCTGTCTTTCCTGGCCTGTTTTGGCATCTTTCCGGGGACCGTAAACAATATCTCCCTCCTTGACCTTAAGATGCGCCCCATAAGGGACAGTATATTTCCCGCGGTTTCGCCCCTGATCATCAAGGACGTGGACCTCACCATTACGATTCATTACGACAAGATCTCCGTTCAGGATCTTGACCGTAGAGAGGCTCACGAACTTGACTGTACCGTCATGTCTGGCCTGGAGGGTGGAATGCTCATCAAATTTCGCCGTCCCACCAATATGGAACGTTCTCATGGTCAACTGCGTACCCGGCTCCCCGATGGATTGGGCGGCGATAATGCCGACTGCTTCACCGATATTGACAATATGACCGTGGGCAAGATCCCGACCATAGCACATAGCACAGGTGCCATGCCTGGACTTGCAGGTGAGAACGGAGCGAATGTTGACCCTCTCAATACCGGCGCGGTCAATTCTTTCCGACAAAGCCTCGTCGATTGCTTCGTTTGCATGGACAAGTATTTCTCCCGTAAAGGGATCGGCTATTTCTTCCAGGACAACCCTTCCCAGGACACGCTCTCCGGCTGTTTCAATGATCTCTCCACCTTCCATGAGGGCAGAGACGTAAATGCCATCGATGGTCCCGCAATCCTCTTCGCTAATTATGCAATCCTGGGCAACATCCACAAGCCTTCTGGTTAAATATCCTGAATTGGCTGTCTTCAGCGCGGTATCGGCAAGACCCTTTCTGGCGCCGTGAGTGGAGATGAAGTATTGGAGAACCGTTAGTCCCTCTCGGAAATTGGCGGTAATCGGCGTTTCGATGATTTCCCCCGAGGGTTTGGCCATCAGACCGCGCATACCCGCCAACTGGCGGATTTGAACGGCCGATCCCCGCGCTCCGGAATCTGCCATCATGAAAATCGGGTTGAAACTATCAGACCGTCTCTTTTCCCCTGAAACGGTTGTAGTCTCAGTCGTGGCGATACCACTCATCATTTCCACGGCGATCTTTTCAGTTGCCTGCGCCCAGATATCAATGACCTTATTATACCGTTCTCCATCCGTGATCAGACCATCCATGTATTGCTTCTGAATTTTTAGAACGTCCTTGTCGGCCCTTCCCACGATCTCCTTTTTATTGTCGGGAACAACCATATTGTGAATGGCAATGGAGGCTCCTGAAGTGGTGGCATATTTGAAGCCCAAGTCTTTGAGGCGATCTGCCAAAAGGACGGTAGTTTTCGCTCCACATGTCCGGTAGCTGTAATCGATGAGATTGGCAAGTTCCTTCTTGTTCATTACCTTGTTGACGAGATCAAAAGAAATGCCTTCCGGAATAACCTCATAGAGCATCATCCGCCCGACCGTAGTTTCCTTCCTCTCCCCGTTTAACCTGACCACAATTCGCGCATGTAGATCCACGCTGCCGGCATCCAGTGCCCTCCGCACCTCCTCGGGATCGGAAAAAACCATCCCCGTCCCGCGCACGTCGGCTTTTGACCGGGTAAGATAATAGATCCCGAGAACGATATCCTGGCTCGGGATAATGATCGGTTTACCGTTTGCGGGAGACAGGATGTTGTTCGTGGACATCATCAATACCCGGGCTTCCGTCTGTGCTTCGATAGACAGGGGAACATGGACTGCCATTTGATCGCCGTCAAAATCAGCATTAAAAGCGGTACAGACCAAGGGGTGGAGTTGAATGGCCTTACCTTCAATGAGAATCGGTTCAAAGGCCTGGACTCCCAAACGGTGCAGGGTGGGAGCTCGGTTCAGCATTACAGGGTATTCCCGGACAACCTCATCCAGGGCGTCCCATACTTCCGATGGTTCGCGTTCCACCATTTTCTTGGCGCTTTTAACGGTCGTTACATAACCCTTTTCCATAAGACGATTATAGACAAATGGCTTAAACAGCTCCAAGGCCATCTGCTTGGGAAGACCGCATTGGTGCAGCCGCAAATCCGGCCCCACGGTGATAACGGAACGACCTGAGTAGTCCACCCGCTTGCCCAGTAGATTTTGGCGGAAGCGTCCCTGTTTTCCCTTGAGCATGTCGGACAGGGAGCGGAGGGGGCGCTTGTTGGTGCCTGTTATCGCCCGTCCCCGGCGTCCATTATCGAACAGGACGTCTACAGCTTCCTGGAGCATTCGCTTTTCATTACGGATAATGATCTCCGGGGCATTGAGTTCCATGAGGCGCTTCAGCCTGTTATTACGGTTGATCACCCGCCGGTAGAGATCATTGAGATCAGATGTCGCAAAGCGACCACCATCGAGAGGAACGAGGGGACGCAGGTCGGGCGGAATGACGGGAAGAACGGTGAGAACCATCCATTCCGGTTTGTTTCCCGATTTCTTCAGTGCCTCCACAACCTTAAGTCTCTTGACAAGCTTCTTCTTTTTCGTGTCCGATACGGCCGTCTTCAATTCCTCGCGCAGTTCCGCATCCAGATTGACCAGATTCAATTCTTCGAGAAGTTTTCGGACCGCCTCAGCGCCAATACCCACACTGAAGGCGTCTTCACCATATTGCTCTTTGAGCTCATGGACTTCCTCCTCCGACAGCAGCTCCTTCTTCTTCAGAGAAGTGCCCTTGGGATCCATGACAATCCACGCTTCAAAGTAGAGGACCTTCTCGAGTTCTTTGAGGGTGAGATCGAGGACGTTACCGATCCTGCTGGGCAGGCTCTTCAGGAACCAGATATGCGCCACGGGGGTGGCAAGCTTGATATGCCCCAACCTTTCCCGGCGCACCTTGGACTGAATGACTTCCACTCCGCACTTCTCACAGATAACGCCCCGGTGTTTCATCCGTTTGTAACGGCCGCAGAGACACTCATAGTCCTTGACAGGTCCGAAGATCTTGGCGCAGAACAATCCATCCTTCTCAGGTTTGAATGTTCGATAATTGATTGTCTCCGGTTTTTTGACCTCGCCGTTGGTATTCGGCCGCGTCGACCAAGAGAGAATCTTTTCCGGCGAAGCAATAGAAATCCGGATCGCATTGAAGCGGACGGGATCCTTTGGTTTTTCAAAGTAGGTGAATACGTCTTCCACGCATGCTCTCCTTAACTTTATTCCTCGATTAGTTCGACGTCCAGGCAGAGGCTCTGGAGTTCCTTGACGAGTACGTTGAAGGACTCCGGCAGGCCCGGTTCCAGGGAATGTTCCCCTTTGACGATGGCCTCGTACATTCTCGTTCTACCCGCCACGTCGTCCGATTTCACCGTCAAAAATTCCTGGAGGGAATAGGCGGCGCCGTAAGCCTCCATGGCCCATACTTCCATCTCGCCCAAGCGCTGTCCACCGAACTGCGCCTTGCCCCCTAAGGGCTGCTGGGTAACCAGAGAGTACGGCCCGATGGAACGGGCATGGATCTTGTTGTCTACCAGGTGATGGAGCTTCAGCATGTAGATCATTCCTACGGTAATCTCCTGATCAAAGGGCTCTCCCGTCCTGCCATCGAACAGCACCGTCTGTCCCTTCTCAGGAAGATTTGCCGTCTTGAGCATGTGACGGATTTCGCTTTCGTCGGCGCCGTCAAAGACAGGCGTTGAAAACGCCACCCCACTTTTCAACCGGTAAACAAGTCGTTGTATTTCATCGTCTGTGGCGGCGTTTACAAAATTTTCACACTCCGCCGATGCATAGATCGCCTTGAGCTCCTTCTTAACCAGTTCCAGATTCTCCTGGGTTTTCAACATCTGGTTTATTTTGTCACCCAGGCCCTTGGCCGCCCATCCCAGATGGGTTTCCAGAATCTGGCCCACATTCATTCGTGAGGGAACACCTAGGGGATTAAGCACGATATCCACCTGGGTTCCATCCGTAAAGAAGGGCATATCCTCTTCCGGCAGGATACGGGAAAGTACCCCTTTGTTCCCGTGACGACCGGCCATTTTGTCTCCCACGGATAGCTTCCTCTTGATGGCCACATAGACCTTCACCATTTTAATTACACCGGGGGGCAGCTCGTCGCCGGCCTTCAGTTTCTCGACCTTCTCCTTAAAATATTCATCGATAAGATCGGTCTTCCGGGCCAGATTTTCATGGAGCATGCGGATCTTTTCTTCCGTCTCTTCAGCCTCGACAAGGGCGATATCCTTCCACAGGTCGAAGGGTATCTTATCTAAAAGCTCACTGGTAACCACATCTCCCTTTTTTAGATAGACCTTCTTCTTTGCATCGGCGAGCTTGGCAGCCGTTGTCTTACCTGTAAGCATCTCCGAGATTCTGAGCCGCACGGAATCGAGAATAATCCGGATTTCATCAGTTCGGTCCTTTTCAATCGAGGCCAGGGCTTCCTCTTCTATTTCCTGGGAGCGATGATCCTTCTCAACTCCCTTACGGGTGAAGATCTTGGCATCAATAACCGTCCCCTCTACCCCGGGAGGCACCCGGAGGGATGTGTCTCTGACATCACTGGCTTTTTCTCCAAAGATCGCCCGGAGCAATTTTTCTTCTGAGGATAACTGGGTCTCTCCCTTGGGTGTAATCTTTCCTACCAGGATATCGCCCGGCTTGACGGAAACACCCATCCGAACGATGCCGCTGTCATCAAGGTTCTTCAGGGCCTCTTCGCCCACGTTCGGTATGTCCCTGGTTATCTCCTCTTTCCCCAGCTTTGTATCCCGGGCCATGGTCTCGAATTCTTCAATATGAATCGAGGTGTAGATATCTTCCTTGACCACCCGCTCGCTGACTAATATGGAATCTTCATAGTTATACCCCCCCCAGGACATGAAGGCCACCATGACATTCCGCCCCAAGGCCAGTTCGCCGTTATCCGTGGCGGGACCGTCGGCGATAATATCACCCCGGCGCACCCGTTCACCTTTGACGGCAATAGGTTTCTGGTTAAAGCAGGTATCCTGATTGGAGCGTTGATATTTGATCAGATTATAGATATCCACCCCGATATCCAGGTTATCGTCCTCCGCGCCGTCACATTTTATGACGATTCGCGAGGCATCGACAGTTTCCACTACCCCATCCCTTTTTGCCGCCACAACGGCGCCGGAATCTCTCGCTACAATCGCTTCCATCCCCGTACCGACCAGCGGAACGGCGGGGCGCATGAGCGGCACAGCCTGTCGCTGCATGTTTGATCCCATGAGCGCCCGGTTGGCGTCATCGTGCTCAAGAAAGGGGATAAGCGTTGCCGCAACACTTACCAGTTGATTGGGGGAAACATCCATATAGTTGATATCGGAGGGTTCGACGGTGATAAAATCACCGCCCTTGCGGGCAGAGATCATCTCGCCGATAAACCTTCCCTCTTTATCGAGAGGACGATCCGCCTGGGCAACAATAAAATTTTCCTCTTCGATGGCCGTCATGTAGCGGACTTCATCCAGAACCCGTCCGTCCTCGACAAGGCGATAAGGGGTTTCAATAAAACCGAACTCGTTAACCCTGGCATAGGTACTCAGGGAAACAATCAGACCGATGTTGGGTCCTTCCGGCGTCTCCACAGGACAAATACGCCCGTAGTGGGTAGGATGGACATCCCGGACTTCAAATCCCGCCCTCTCTCTGGTGAGCCCGCCCGGACCAAGGGCGGAAAGCCTTCGTTTATGGGTAATCTCTGATAAGGGATTGGTCTGATCCATGAACTGAGACAACTGACTGCTGCCAAAAAACTCGTTTACCACGGCCGAAACCGGCTTGGCGTTGACAAGATCATGGGGCATCATCGTCTCAATATCTTGTAAGCTCATCTTTTCCTTGATGGCCCTTTCCATCCGGACCAAACCGATACGATATTGATTTTCGATCAGTTCCCCCACGGACCTCACCCGCCGGTTGCCAAGATGATCGATATCGTCAACACTGTAATCACCACCGCCGTTCTTCAGCTCGATGAGGTATTTTACCGCCGCCATGATATCTTCTTTTCTCAGGACTGTAACATCCGTGGGGACATCGAGACGGAGCTTATAATTCATCTTGGCGCGGCCAACATCGGACAGATCATAGGTTTCCGGTTCAAAAAAGAGGCTCCGGAAAAAGGTATTGGCCGTCTCAGGTGTAGGCGGATTGCTGGGCCGGAGGCGCCGATAGATTTCGATGACGGCATCTTCCACAGCTTCGATCCGGTCAGCCAGGAGGGTATCGCGGATCGAGGCATTGGCACGCTCCTCGTCGAGATGGATGAAACGGGCTTCTTTGATATTTTTCGCCCGCAAGAGTTTCAGGCCGTCCCGGTCAAGCTCTTCGTTACACCGAAGCAGGACCTCCCCTGTCTCAGGATCCAGGATGTCAGAGGAAAGGATCTTGCCGATAACATCGGCTTCATCCATGGCAATGCGGTTAACCCCCAGTTCAGACATCTTCTTCAACAACACCTTGTTGATTTTTCTGCCCTTTTTTACAATAATCTCTCCCGATTTGAGATCCTTTATGTCATCAGGGGCCTTCTCGCCCATGAGCGATCCATCTACAGCCATGAAAAACTGTTCCTCATCCAGGAATATTGTTTCAATGCTGTAAAAATAATTCAGGATGAATTCTGTTGAATTGCCCATGGCCTTAAGCAGGATCGTGACCGGCATTTTACGTCTGCGGTCGATACGCACAAAAAGAATATCCTTCGAATCGAACTCCAGGTCCAGCCAGGACCCCCGAATGGGGATCACCCGGGCCGAATAGATCAGTTTCCCACTGGCCAGAGTTTTCCCTTTGTCGTGATCGAAGAAGATACCCGGGGAGCGATGGAGCTGGCTGACAATGACCCGTTCCGTTCCATTAACGATAAACGTCCCGTTTTCGGTCATTAAAGGAATTTCACCGAAATAAATTTCCTGCTCCTTGATATTACTGATCTGCTTCTGACCCGTACCCGGATCGACATCAAAGATAAGCAGCCTTACCACTATCTTCAGTGGGGCTGCATAGCTCATTCCCTTCTGAATGCACTCCTTGACATCGTAGCGAACCCCGCCAATCTTGTAACTAACGAATTCAAGAGAACATTTCTTGCTGTAGTCGGAAATGGGAAAGACACTCTTAAAGGCCCCCTGAAGACCGAAATTCCCCCGTTTCTCAGAAAGTGTATCCATCTGGAGGAATTTTTCATATGATTTGACCTGGATATCGATCAAATTGGGAATATCTACGATCTTCCTTATCCGTCCGAAAATTTTTCGAAACTCGCCCATATTATCCTTTCGGTTTCGCGATCTCAATAAGCCGTCATGGAGGTTACTACTTAACCTCTACGGTGCCGCCGACTTCTTCAATCTTCTTCTTTATATCCGCCGCCTCATCCTTTGAGACCGCTTCTTTAATTGGTTTAGGCACACCATCGACAAGGTCTTTAGCTTCTTTCAGGCCCAGACCCGTAATGGCCCTGACAACCTTGATGACCTGAATTTTCTGGTCGCCAAACCCGGTCAGGATGGCATCGAATTCTATTTTTTCCTCCACTTGCGCTGCTGCATCACCACCCGCCGGAGCGGCTGCGGCAACCATCATCGGGGCCGCGGCAGAAACACCAAGCCGCTGCTCCAATTCCTTGACCAACTCGGAAAGATCAAGGACTGTCATTTCTTCAATAAACTTTACCACGTCTTCTTTGGTTATCTGACTTGCCATCTTCGCTTCTTCCTTCCTGTATTATAATTTATTGTGCTGATTCTTTTTTCATACGGTAGGCGTCTAGAACCTGTACCATGCCTCGGGGCAAAGCACTCAATACGCTCACCAAACCTGTCGGAACACCGATGAGTACCGATAACAGCCTTGACAGGAGTACCTCGCGGCTGGGCAGAGTAGCGACGGCATTAACCTGCTCCCTGCTCAACACCTTTCCCGCCAACATGGCCGCCTTGATCTCCAGTTCAGCATTCTTCTTTGCAAACTCCACAAGCACCTTAATCGGTTCCGCTACATCCCTGTCTGTCATAATCAGAGCCAACGGCCCCTTGACATGCTCATTCATGGCGCTAAAATCTGTTCCCTGCGAAGCTATTCGCAGCAGAGTATTCTTGATCACATGAATGTCGGAACCAGACTTACGCAGGGCTACGCGCAAGGCTGTAATGCGAGCTACATCCATTCCCGAGTAACCGGCAAGAACCGCAAGTTTAAATTCTTTCAGCTTTTCGTGAAGTTCTGCAATAACCTGTTCTTTTTCCTTTCGATCCAATCTTCAACCTCCTTTCGTGTGTCTATTGTCGCCTGGCTGGTATCCTATCATCCAACAGGCCCTGCGCAACCGAAAGTTCCAAGACTACAGGTAACAGGAAAAAAAGACGATGATGACCAATTTTAATCATGGTTTTTCTCTCGTCTCGGCAGGCCCGCTAATACCGTTTAAACACCTGTACCTGCTGTCTCAGACTTAGTTAGCAAACAATTGAGCTATCTACTGCGGACTTTATATATTTCTCACATCTAGGGGATCGACCTTAACCCCCGGACCCATGGTCGAAGAAAGGGAAATGCTCCTCAGGTAGGTTCCCTTGCTTGCGGCCGGCTTCAGCTTGATGATGGTTTCAACAACAGCGGCAATATTCTCCAGAAGTTTATCGGCGCCAAAGGAGACCTTTCCCACCGGGGTATGAACAATGCCGGCCTTCTCGACGCGAAACTCTACTTTACCCGCCTTGAGTTCCGCCACGGCCTTGGCCACTTCAAACGTTACCGTTCCCACCTTCGGATTGGGCATGAGACCCCTTGGACCCAGAATCTTTCCCAGTTTTCCGACACTTCCCATCATATCAGGGGTCGCAACCACCCGGTCAAAATCCATCCATCCTCCCTTGATCTTTTCAATCAAGTCGTCCGCTCCGGCAAAATCCGCACCAGCATCGAGGGCTTCTCTCTCTTTGTCCCCCTTAACAAAAGCCAGCACCCGGACCGTCTTGCCCAAACCGTTAGGAAGAACTACGCTGCCCCGAACCATCTGATCAGCATGCTGGGGATTGACGCCTAAACGCAAGGCAATTTCCACCGTCTCATCGAACTTGGCCCTCGTTGCGCCAATCAAAAGTTCGATTGCCTCCCTAATCAAATAGCGTTTCCCCGGTTCCACCTTCTCCCTTGCCTCAATAAATGCTTTGCCTCTATTTGTCATGATCAAACCTCAAACAACGTGAGTTTATCCCTCGATTGTAATGCCCATGGAACGCGCCGTGCCCTCAATGATCCTTATGGCGCCTTCTATATCCACGGCATTAAGATCATTGAACTTCTGTTCCGCTATCTCCCTGATCTGTATGGACGTCACCGTCCCCACCTTCTCTTTATTCGGATTTCCTGATCCTTTGGCAATTTTTGCCGCTTGCTTTATCAGCACTGATGCCGGGGGCGTCTTCGTCACAAACGTGAAGGATCGGTCGGCATAAACGGTGATCACCACCGGTATAACCGTGCCCTCCTGGCTCTGGGTCATGGCATTGTACGCCTTGCAGAACTCCATGATGTTCACACCATGCTGGCCAAGGGCTGGTCCGATCGGCGGGGAAGGAGTCGCCTTACCTGCCTTGATCTGCAGTTTTATGTTTGCAATTACCTTTTTCGCCATAGTTTTCCACCTTATTTATGAAGATTTTAATTCTGGACAACCTGGATAAAATCCAGCTCCACCGGTGTGGATCTTCCAAAAATACTGACGATGACTCGCAGCTTCCCCTTCTCCGGTTTGACTTCATCAATGACGCCGTCAAAGTTGGTAAAGGGTCCATCGATGATACGGACATGGTCGCTGACTTCGAACTTGAACTTTGGTTTCGGCTTGAGTGTGCCTTCATCGATCCGGGTACGAAGAACTTCAACATCCCGGTCGGGGATGGGAAAAGGCTTTTCTTTCCCGCCAATAAAACCGGTTACCTTCGGTGTATCTTTGACAATATGCCACGTCTCGTCATTCAGCTCCATCCGCACGAGGATATATCCGGGGAAGAACTTCCGTTTGGACGTCTTTTTTTCCCCGGAAACAAGTTCGACAATGTCTTCCTCCGGGATCAGGACATCCGTAAAAAAGTCCTGCTTCCCAGCCGCATCAATGCGTTCCCTGAGAGAAAGCTTGACCTTGTTCTCATAACCGGAATAGGTGTGCACAACGTACCATCTCTGAGCCATGTTCTTATCCCAGTAACAATTTGATTAATTTGGTCAGGCCAAAATCGACAATCCCGAGAAACACAGAAACAATGGCGACCACAACAATCACGATTGAAGTCGAAGCGAAAGTCTGTTTCGGCGTCGGCCAAGTCACTTTTCTCAGCTCTACTTTTGCCTCGGAAAGAAACACTTTAATTTTGTCAATCCAAATCTTGATTTTATCCATCAAGTTTACCATTCAATAAAAATGGCAGGCCAGGAGGGACTTGAACCCCCAGCATCCGGATTTGGAGTCCGGCGCTCTATCCATTAGAGCTACTGGCCTGTCTGATAACTCAATATGGCTACGAAAGGAGGACAAAGTCTACTTCGTCTCCCTATGGGCCTTATGAGACCGACAGAACTTACAGAATTTTTTCAGTTCGAGTCGACCCTGCATGGTTCGCTTATTCTTTGTGGTCGTGTAATTTTTCTGCTTACACTCTGTACAGGCTAAAGTAATAATATTTCTCATAATCTTAACCACCTTTAATCTTTAAGTGGAGCCCACGACCAGGATTGAACTGGTGACCTCATCCTTACCAAGGATGTGCTCTACCGACTGAGCTACGTGGGCCAATCTTTCCTGATGGAGCGGGAAACGGGATTCGAACCCGCGACCCTCAGCTTGGAAGGCTGACGCTCTAGCCACTGAGCTACTCCCGCATCAACTTTTTCAGGATCGCCGTTGCCAACGACGCGCACTGCGTAAAAAAAATGGTGGAGGGGGGGGGATTTGAACCTCCGTAGGCTGAGCCGGCAGATTTACAGTCTGCTCCCTTTGGCCACTCGGGAACCCCTCCATCGAAATTCATCATCATTTATGAAGCTGGCGATGGGACTCGAACCCGCAACCTGCTGATTACAAATCAGCTGCTCTACCGATTGAGCTACGCCAGCAAAACGCAGTTCGCTAATTATTCAAAGAGCTTAAGTAAATAAGACGCATTCGGCTAAACCACACCGAAAATGCGAATTGGGGACTTTAGATTTATTGATTTATTTTGTCAAGCACTTTTTAGCATCATCCATTCATACCCACGGGTCATAATCAGAAACGCCAAACAATAAACATTTGATTTGTTTATTCATTTGTCTACATTTACCTCAGTCATGTCTCCAGAAACTGCCCTGCGGGGTGTCATAGACATCGATGCCCAGGGCCGCGAGTTTTTCCCGGACGGCATCGGCCTCCTGCCAGCGCTGTTCTTTCCGCATAGCGGCTCGTTCGTCCAACAATTTCAGTACCTCGATACCAATCGTTTCTTCTTCAAAATGCATGATTCCCAGAACACTGTCCAGCCCCGTCATCACTTCCAGAACGCGGTCCCTTTCCCTTTGATTGAAATGACCCCGGGCCAGGGGGACGCTCACCTTATTGATAAAGTCGAAGAGAGAAGCAAGAGCGCCGGAGATATTGAGGTCGTCATCAAGAGCGCTTGCGAAACCCTGCTTCACATCATAGATCAGCTGATCCGTGTCGGGGAAACCCTCGCCGGGAGTAAAACGGATCAGGCGCTGGATGAAATGATTCAGCTTTCTGACCGTATTTTTGGCCGTTTCCATAGACCCCCAGGAAAAATTCAGGGGTTTACGGTAGTGGGAGCCGAGCAGGAAAAAACGGACCTCCCGGCCCTGGTAGCCTCTATTTTCCAGGTCTTCCATCGTCAGGACGTTGCCCAGAGAACGGGACATTTTCTTGCCGTCGATCATTACCAGTTCCGTACTAAGCCAATAGTTGGCAATCCCCTTTCCCGTCGCCGCCTTGCCGATGGCCAGGACATTTTCGCAGTGGGGAAAGGTAATATCGGAGCCGCTGACATGAATATCAAAGGCCTCTCCCAGATATTTCATGGAGATGGCGGCGCACTCCAGATGCCAGCTTGGCCGGACGTTCCCCCAGCGGGTCTTGAAATACACGCCCTTCTTCAACTCGCTTAGGTTAGAGCGTTTCAGCAGGGCAAAGTCCACAGGGCTGTCCTTTTCGTAATCATCCAGATCAATGGTCCGGCCATGTTGAACCTTGCTGAGGTCGACGTTGGACAGCTTCCCGTAGTCATTAAACTTTGAGATATCAAAATAGACGGAACGCAGCTTTTCATAGGCATATCCCTTGCCTACCAGTTTCTCGACCATCCGGATCATATCCTCGACGTGCTCACTTGCCTTGGGATAGACCTCATCGCCCTTGATGCACAACTTTCCAATATCCCTGAGGAATGCCTCCGTACACCGGTTCGTGTACGTGGCCAGATCCGTGTTGGTCCGCTCCGCACCCCGGATAGATCGATCTGCCAGATCAACTATATTGGTCACATGCTTGACCGTATAGCCCCGGTATTCGAGGTACCTCCGCAGGAGATCGGACACAACAAATCTCCGGTAACTGCCGATATGGGGCACGTCATGGACGGTGGGCCCACAGGAATAAACACGGACCTCTTCGGGGCGCAGGGGTTTGAAGAAGTCCTTCTGCCGACTCAGGGTATTGTAGAGGCGAAGCGTCGTTTCCCGCCGGTCCGCAAACAGGTCCGTGCTGAGATACCGTTCGCCGCTGTCCGGAAAGATGACCACGATGATTCCTTCGTCCAGATCTTTGGCCTTCTGGAGGGCGACATGCATGGCCGCGCCGGAACTCATCCCCACGAATAAGCCCTCTTCCCGGGCGAGGCGCCGGGACATTTCAAAGGCGTCCTCGTCGAGGATGTTGACCTTTTCATCGAGGCAATCCTTGTCAAAGATCCCGGGCCGATAAGATTCCTTCATATTCTTGAGACCCTGGATCTTGTGTTGGAGATAGGGCTCGACGCCGATGATCTTGACGGCGGGGTTGTATTCCTTGAGGCGCCGGGATATGCCCATAGCCGTACCCGTCGTCCCCAGGGCTGTCACCACCATGGACACCTTCCCTTCCGTTTGCTGCCATATTTCTTCCCCTGTACCCTCATAGTGGGCCAGGATGTTGTCGGGGTTGTTGAACTGATCCGTTCCGAAGTATTTATCCGGATCCTCCCGCATCATATTATAGGCAGTCTCGATGGCCCCGTCGGTGCCAAGATTGGCGGGGGTAAAAAACAATTCCGCGCCCATGGCCTTCAGAATCTTCTTTCTTTCTTCGCTGGCCGCCTCCGACATGGTCAGACAAAGCCGGTATCCCCTGGCTGCAGCGACCAGTGCCAAACCTATGCCGGTATTGCCGCTGGTCGCTTCCAGGATAACCTTGTCCCTGGTAAGTTCTCCTCGCTTTTCGGCACCGTTGATCATAGTCAGGGCCGCCCGGTCCTTTATAGAACCCCCGGGATTAAAACACTCCATCTTGGCAAAGACCTTGACCCCCGGATTGCTGTGAAGGCGGCAGATCTCCACCAGAGGCGTATTACCGATTGTATCAAGAATGCTGGCGCAGGAGGGCTTCATTTATATAATTCACCTTGGTTAACTTTTTGCCGGTCCGTCAACTTTGACCGCCGGACGGACTTTTCGCGACGCTGTCAACTGTCAAATTTGGGAACAGGAATTTTAACAAAGGGCACCCCTTCCTCACGGAGGGTGTCCTCCTCCCTTTCCGTCGTGATGCCACGGATGTTGCGTTGATCTTCCTCCCCGCGATGGATCCTGATCGCAACTTCCGCGAACTGTTCACCGACATCGTCAAAATATTTGTCGATCTGCTGATGCAACTGCTCCAGATATTTCAGGGGGGAGATTTCCACATCGTTACGTTTTACCGGTCCCTTATCCTTTCCCAGCAGCGTAATAGAGGCGGGAACAATTTCCGTCTCCATACTTCCGCACACGGGACAGGTGATCAATTTGCGGGACCGCTGAGTTTCAAAGGCCTGTCGATCCTGAAACCAGCCCTCATATTTGTGCCCATGATCACAGCGCAGATCATAAATAATCACGCATCATCTCCATAAAAAAGAAAAAATGGGTTTTTGCAAATCCATTGAAAATAGTATTGGACTTTTCCCAAGTAATTTTATATTTGATCACTCCGTCGGGATGTGGCCCAGCTTGGTAGGGCACTGCGTTCGGGACGCAGGAGTCGCGCGTTCAAATCGCGCCATCCCGACCATTTTTTTATCAACCCCCTACCACCGACGCCATTTTGAAAATGGGCAGATACATGGCGATGATCATACCGCCGACCACGCCGCCCAGAAATACCATCATAAAAGGTTCCAGGAGCGCCGTCATGGCGTCCACAGCCGTATCAACTTCGTCATCATAAAAATCGGCGATCTTCGCAAGCATTGTATCCAAGGCCCCCGTCGCCTCTCCCACGGCGATCATCTGCACCACCATCGCCGGGAAAATATCCGTTTCCGCCAGGGGTTCGGCGATGGTCTTTCCTTCAGCGATACTTCTCCTGGTTTCCATGAGGGCCTTCTCGATGATAACATTTCCCGCCGTCTTACTGACAATGGCCAATCCTTCCAGGATGGGCACCCCGCTGGACATCATGGTGGACATGGTGCGGGTGAATTTGGCGACGGCAACCTTTTTCAGCAGGTCGCCAAAGACAGGGGATTTCAGCACCGCCTTGTCGAACAGATAGCGGCCGCGCTCAGTGGCCACAACTCGGTTGAAGACAAAAAATGCCAATCCGACGGCGCCGAACATCACGAGGAAGTACTTCTGGGTAAAGGCGCTGGCATCGACGAGAAACTGGGTAGGACCGGGCAGTTCTCCCCCCATCCCTTCAAACATCTTCTGAAAAACGGGTATGACCTTGAGAAGCAGGAGGGCGACAACGCCAATGGAAATAACCAGGACGCTTGCCGGGTATGTCATGGCCCCCTTTACCTTGGATTTAAGCTTCATCGCCTTTTCCATGTAACTTGAAAGGCGTTGCAGAATAACATCAAGGATACCGCCGCTTTCTCCCGCCGCCACCAGATTTACAAACAGGTTATCGAAGACCTTGGGATATTTTTTCAGGGCATCCGACAGGGTGGACCCTCCTTCGATGTCCTCCTTGATCGCGGCAATGACCTTGGCAAAGGTCTTGTTCTGTTCCTGCTGCGCTAGAAGTTCCAGACATTGAATCAGGGGGAGACCGGCATTGATCATGGTCGCAAAGATACGGGCAAAGATGACGACATTTTTTTCGGTGATCTTCTGCTTAAGAAAGGGAAGGTATTCTTCGAGGCCCTTGGGCTTGGCCTTGATGTTTATGGACCGATAACCCTGCCGGCGCAGCATGCCCCGGGCATTTGCCTCATCGACGGCGTCCAATTCGCCCTTTTTTACCTCACCTCTTCTGGTCGTCGCCTCCCAGATAAATACCGGCATATGATCTCCTATCTGGCATTCTATATAATTCGCCGTCACCAACAGATCATTATTCAGTTTCCCGAGGATTCATGAGCCCGCGAAACATTTCATGCATGACAATCCCCGTCGCCACCGAGACATTAAGAGAACCTATCTTTCCTATCATGGGAATCGATAAAAGGAAATCACATTTTTTGCGGATCAGGTCCCTGAGCCCCTGGCCCTCACTACCCATGACCAGGGCAATCTTTCCGTCAAAGGTCACCGAACGCGGATCCAGCCCGGCCCCGGAGTCCGTCCCATAGATCCAGAATCCCTTTTCCTTCAAGGTGTCGAGGGTCCGGGACAAATTGGCAACCATTGTCACCGGCAAATGGTGAACCGCCCCGGCCGACGCCTTGGCAACCGTCGGTGTAACGGAAGCGGAGCGATCCTGGGGAATGATCACCCCGGCAGCTCCAAAACAGTGGGCGGTGCGGATAATGGCCCCAAGGTTCTGGGGGTCCGTAATGCTATCAAGGACGACTACTATCCGGCCATGGAGAGTTTCTTGATCCTGCTCAAGCATCTCCTCCAGATCGACGTAGGCGTAAGGCCGGATCGTGCCCACAATCCCCTGGTGCACCCCTGAATCGGCCAATCTATCCAGTCTCGCCCGATCGAGCTCCACAACGGGAACAGAAAAACGGGAGGCTTCTTCCAGGATCTTGAGGACCTGTTCACCCTTTTTACCGGGGGTGACAGCAATTCTCAATATTTCCCGGGGGTTGTTTTTAATGGCTTCCCAAAGGGGATTTATGCCGTAAATCATCTGGGATGATTTTTTCTTGATATCCGGGGCGCTCTTCATCCGTATCACCGTCACGGCTTATTCCGTTTCCAAATCAAAGATGAAATCAAGGCGGCAAGGAAGAGGCGATGCAGGCGTATATGGCAGTTCGTCGAGGAGCCGATGACGAAGCCAACGAAGATAGCGTTTTGATTTAGAAACGGAATTAGATGGCAGGTTGTTCAAAGCGCGCCTCTTGCCTGCAATCCCCTGGCAATGGCCTCCACGATCCGATCCGCCTCGGAGGCCGGATTTGTCGCCATGCGGATGGGTCTGCCGACCACAAGATAATCTGCTCCCGCTGCGATGGCCTCTTCAGGGGAAAGTGTCCTTTTCTGATCATCCCCGGCAACGGTGCCGCTACCCCTGATGCCGGGAGTAACAATCACAAAATCGTCTCCACAGGCCTTCCGGATACCATCGATCTCCCGGGGGGATGCCACCACCCCCGCCAGTCCGGCATCCTGGGCCATGTGGGCAAAATTAAGCACCGCTTCCATCGTCGTTTTATGAAATCCTATCTCCCGCAAATCCTCATCGCTAAGGCTAGTCAGTACCGTCACGGCAATAAGGAGGGGCATCGGCAAATGCAGACGCTCCACCGCCTGATTTGCGGCGGCCGCCGCCGCGACCATCATGCTGCGTCCCCCCGCGGCATGGACATTGAACATGGCCACCCCCAGGCCGACAGCCCCTTCCGCAGCTCTCGCTACGGTATTGGGTATATCGTGATATTTCAGGTCGAGAAAGACACGGGCCCCTCGTTCATGGATCTTGTCGATAAGCGCCGGGCCATAAATCGTAAAGGCCTCCTTGCCGACTTTAAAGAGACCGACATGCCCGCGCAGAGAGTCAACCCACGACAGGACTTCTTCCATCCCGCCGCTGCCGATATCCAGCGCAAATATCAGACGGTCTTGAGGAGGATTATTCCGTGTACTCGTCATCATCGATAAACTCGGTGTGATCGAGAATAGGAAGGAAATTGTCCTTCGTATATCTCAGGTTCTCCGGATGGGCATAAAGAACCTTGCCCGCAGCTATCTCTCTTAAGGCCATGACAATTTCCCGATTGTTCCGGACTTCACCCAGGGGCTGGGGCTTTGATCCCTTGATGAGCTGCAGAGCCCGCTGGGATGTGAGTTGGACCAGGGCAAAACGGTTTTTTGCTTCTCGAAGCGAGTCTTCAACAGTAATTCTAGCCATACAAATATTCAACCTCCATTTACAAACCACATATAATGATTATGCTTCCTTCATAAAACCATCAATAACAGGGCGTTGCCGCTCTCTTCTACACTTTTCCGCCAGATAGACAGCCCGCAGTTTCTCAACCGCGCTCTCCAAACGATCATTGACGATGATATAATCATACCATACAACTTCCCTGATTTCATCTTTTGCTTTTTGAAAGCGTCTTTCCCGGATCTCATCATCTTCAGCCCCGCGTTTCTGCAGACGCTTTTTCAGCTCTTCGAGATCGGGGGGCAGGACAAAAACAAAGACACCGTCAGGATATAATTCCTTTAGGGCTCTGGCCCCACGGGGTTCGACATCCAGAATCAGGTCCTCCCCCCGGGACCGAATCTCCTCAACCACCCGCCTTGATGTCCCATAGTGATGGCCATAATTTTCAGCCCATTCGGCAAATTCTCCATTTTGCGCCTTTTCTCTGAAGACATCTTCCGTAACAAAGTAATAATCCCGGCCATCAACCTCTCCCGAACGCGGCGGTCTGGTTGTATAGGAGACGGAAAACCTGATATCCGGGAACTGTCGGAATATGGACCTGCAAATGGATGTCTTGCCGGTCCCGGAAGGCGCCGATATTATTATGACAACAGCACTATTCGACATTCTGGATCTGTTCCCTCACCTTTGCCAGTTCACTTTTGATCTCAATTACCTGACGGGCTGTCTCCGCGTCCCCACTCTTGGAGCCGATGGTGTTGACTTCCCGATTCATCTCCTGGATGAGGAAGTCTACCTTGCGACCAATCGCTTCTTCGCTTTCCAGGAGTTCCATGAACTGACCGATATGGCTCTCCAACCGGACCACCTCTTCGGTGATATCACTTTTCTCGGCCAGGATCGCCACTTCCTGATGAATGCGGGCCTCGTCAATGATAATGCCCTGGGTCAAATCTCTGACCCGGTCACTAAGTC
The DNA here is from genome assembly GCA_025355725.1 of Syntrophus sp. (in: bacteria). Taxonomy (GTDB): domain Bacteria; phylum Desulfobacterota; class Syntrophia; order Syntrophales; family UBA8958; genus UBA8958. The sequence continues at coordinate 19,833 of JANXZC010000079.1, read as the reverse complement.
GCTGGCGATATTCGACAACGACTTCCGGCGCCCGCAGGGCGATGATCCGAAGAAGCTGTTGAATTTTATCCATTCGGCAAGCGAGGTCCCTGCCGAGGGCTTCTCCTTCCGTTGTCCTCATGTCCGTCAATTTATCCATAGCTTCGGCAAGGACTCCCTCCAGACCCTTCCAGAGACAGTCCAAGTCCTCCTCTACTTCCTTGGGCACATATAAATCCCTGAATCCGGACATCATATCCAGGGTTACCTCATCGGGAAGATGAAGCTCATCCTTGATCTGGCTGAGGAGGGAGTAATACTGACGGACCAGGGGGAGATTCAACATCAGCGTTTGCGTCCCATCCTGATTACCTTCATTATTGTCAATACGGATGGAGACTTCAATTTTGCCCCGGGAGAAACGCTCTCCGATCCTCTTCTTGATTTCCGTCTCCAGGAATGAGATTGCCGACGGCATGCGCAGGAAAATTTCCAGATAACGATGGTTTAAGGATTTCATTTCCACCTGAATTCTTTTGCCGGCGGAAACCGCTTCTACCCGGCCGAAGCCGGTCATACTTTTGATCATTGTGCCTCCTTCCTGGTTTTTTTCAGTTGCCAGAGGTATTTTTTCCTGATGGTATTGAGCATACCGACGGCCCCAGCGGCAGCATAGTCGGGATACGACCAGGGAAGAGATTGAAAAGACCCGTCGCAGTAAATCATCGTTAAATCCGCATAAATCCCGTCCCGAAGATAGGGCCGGTGGGTATACCCTTTCCCTGTCGCCAGGATCAGGTGGGCCGGGGCAATGTAGCCCGGATCAATATTGACTTGCCGCAACTCCCCCTCGGAAAATTGTTTCTCTATGCCGTTGGTCCAGTTTTTGACGTCCGGCAGCGTCTCCGGGGGCACATGCCGGCCAAAGGAGACAAACCTGCGGACCAGATCCTGGCCCATCTCCTTCTCATAATAACTCGTATAATCGAAAGGCAGATAGGGACTCAGATAATCCGTCTCCCCGAAGCGCTCCCTCAGGATTGCGAGAACGTGACAGATCTTCTCCCGGTCGGTCGCGATAAGGCTCATGACCAGATTTACCGGCGTCGCTGTTTGGGGACAGCTCATAGGGTCCTTTTCAGTTCCTTCCGTGTCACCGTGGCCGTGCCTACCTTGCCGACGGCGATGCCCGCAGCCCGGTTGGCAATAAACGCCGCCTCCCGGAAAGTCGCTCCCGAGGCCATGGACAGCGCGAAAACACCGATGGCGGTATCGCCGGCGCCGGTGACGTCAAAGACCTCACGCGCCTCTGAGGAAAATTCCGTATGGCGGATTGACCCATCCCGCTCGAAAAGGCTCATACCCTCTTCACCCCGAGTAATGAGGAGGGCCTTGAAATCGAAATTTCTTATCAGCTCCCTCCCCGCCTTGACAAGGGAGGTCCTGTCTACAATATCGAACCCCACGGCTTTCCCGGCCTCATGGTGGTTGGGTGTAACAATGTCAAAGCCCTTGTAACTGGAAAAGTCCGTTTTCTTGGGATCAACGCAAACCACGACCCCCGATCCGGCGAAGATCCGGCGGATTCCCTGCAGCAGGGGTTCCATGACCACCCCTTTGCTGTAATCGGAAATTACCACCGCTCCCAATTCATCACGGACGGTCGCCATGTAGCTTATCATTTTATCAATTGTTTCGTCACTTATTGGCGAGCGGCTCTCCCGGTCGAAACGGACGACCTGCTGACCATGAGCCACGATACGCGTTTTCAGGGTCGTGGGACGATTATCTTCTCGAATAATGCCTGCCGTCACGATTTGCTTCTTCTGCAATTCCGTAAGTAAACGCTCCCCAGTTTCATCGTTTCCGATCACTCCCACTCCATAGACCTTGCCTTCCATAGCATGAATGTTGTTCATAACATTCGCCGAACCACCCAATAACATATGGTCGGAATGAACATCCACAACGGGAACGGGGGCCTCCGGGGAAATCCTGGCAACCCGCCCCCGGATGAAGTGGTCTAGCATGATATCCCCCACGACCAAGACCTTGGCATGGGCAAATTGATCCATTATTTCGAGGATTCGCTTGCGTGTAAACAGGCGGCTCATAAACTGGCGACACTCCTTGATCGGAAAATTTCCATAAAGTAATCGGTCTTTTTATTGTAAGAACAGTAATTTTGTCAATGATAAAATTATAACCTTCGGCGAGGCACGTTCACAGGGGGTCGTGGAGAATCACCGGCGGGAGGGGGGGGGCGCCCCGTCGATGAGGCGGACGGCCGATGCTGGTTTGTTTATCTCCTACCGGAGTGAGGATATGCATGGCGAGTGAATTCGCGACACCCTTCATCCGCTGCTGCCTGAGGAGTTAAGGTAATAAAAAAGGCCCCTCACGGTGAGGAGCCTTTTTTATGAGAGCTGTAGAGGGAAGACGGTTACTTCTTGTCAGCAGGAGCAGCCTTCTTGTCGTCGGCCTTCTTGTCAGCTTTGGCCTTCTTGTCAGCAGCCTTCTTGTCAGCTTTGGCCTTCTTGTCAGCGGCCTTCTTGTCAGCGGCGGCCTTCTTGTCAGCGGCCTTCTTGTCAGCAGCAGCCTTCTTGTCAGCAGCCTTGTCAGCCTTTGCATCGGCGGCTTTTACGTCACCAGCGGGCTTTGCTGCATCCTTCTTGTCAACAGCGGGTTTTGCTGCCGGGGCCGTAGCCTGGGCGAATGCCAAACCGGACACGGAAAGCGCGAAAAGGATGGAAATGATAATGGACATTAACTTCTTCATATTTTTGTTACTCCTTTCAGATTTTGGTTGTTTTCAGCTATGCACTTGGCGTGCCAAACTCTTCGCTGCCCTAAAGAGTTAAATAATCAATGGCTTACAAATGAGGCTGCTTTGAGACCAGAATTAATCAGCGCGTAGTTGGGGAATTGAGCCCCACGTCCTGAGGAATTATTCCCTTCCTTATGATCCGGGGCGATCATTTCCGGCGTGTTGGCTTTGGTATCTTTCGCTCCCGATAAACGGCTCAAAATGGAACCATTCAAAGGGATGCACCCGCACGGTTTCCTCCAGGCGATCGGCGTAGAACTGCGCCGCTCTCCGGATAGCATCCCCACGGCTCTGCCGGTCTTTCGCCCGGACCACAACCGGCGGCAGGACCTGGAAATGGTAGGTATGGCTCCCCGTCCGGCAGACAAAGAAAATGAATAAGGGAACACCGGACAACAGGGCAAAGATGAAAGGCGTCTCCGGGAGGAAGGCTTCATGCCCAAAAAATCTCACCGCCACGGACCGCTGATCATCGCGCCACCGGCGATCGCCCGTCAGGGAAGCCAGTCCACCCGCCTTCAGAAAGTTTATTCCCTCGACAAGGTCCATGGGAGAGCCCCCATCCTGATCTACGGCGATGATCCGCACGCCGCTCTGGACAAGACTCTCCTTCTGGGTCCGTTCAATCTGCTCCTTGTGTTTTTTCCCCAGATACAGGAGCAGTTTTATTCGGGGATTTTCCCTTTCCCGCTCCTGGAGGATGCGGGAGGCTACCTCCCAGTTACCCACGTGCGACATGAGAATGATGCCGCCGGTCCCGCTGGCTACTGCCTCTTCCAGGTATTCCCATCCTTCATGGGTATATGTGATTCCCTGCCCGCCGGCGAGGAGGAAACGGTCAAGGAAGACGTGGGTAAAGCTGTGGAACTGTTTCCAGGTGCACCAAAGGCGATACAGCCCCCCGCGTTCGGGATAGAGGGCCCCATAAAAGCGGACCCCCACGGCCACCCGGCCCGGAAAAAAGAGAAAATAGCCCGAGGCGATTCCCCAGGCCCCGACCCGGAAGACCCAGAGGCCGATTCGTTGCGATAAAGCGACAAGGAAACGATAGAAGGCTGCCTTCATGCGCCCTCCCCTGCCGGCGGCAGCGGTGGGACCACTTCCCCGTCCGAAGCCTCTTCCAATCGGGCGATAAACCACTCCTCCTCCTGGCCCGGTGTGCCCGCCTCCGTATGGATCACGGGGAAACCGCTTTCCCCGAGGATGGAAAGTAAATTCGCTTCCGTACGAAAGTACATCCGACCTTTGTGCAGCCTGATCCGCTGCCTCTCGATCCAGCGCTTCCAGGGAAAGGGCACGGTCGAAGGGACCGTCGCCCGGATGATCAAGACGCCGTCGGGACGGAGCCGCTCGTGAAGACGCCCCAGGGTCAGGCGGAGTTCGTCATCGGTCAATAAGTGAATCATATCTAGGATAAGGGCGGTGTCGGCCTTCACGGGAAAATCGGGAAGATCGGGGGCGCCCCCGACGGTAACGACGCCCCGCGTCCCGATGGCCCGAGACGCAAACCGCACCCGTTCGCGATCCGGTTCGAGGCCATAGATCCGAGCCCGGGGGTAAAGTTCCAGAAGCCAGACGGCGGGAACGCCGTAGCCGGTCCCGATATCGATGATGACCCCGGGATCTTTGACAAAGTCGGCCAGACGCGGGAACATTGGGTCCAGAATGATCTTGAAACGGGCGAAGAGGCGCGGATAGGACTCCAGGTGCCGATACCGTCCGACGGCGCGCTCCAGATGTCGCTTCGATCCCGGCAAGAAGGTCTCTTCCGTCGGGGCGGCGGGAACAAAAATCCTCTTCAACAGGGGCGGGACAATCGTTACGGCGCCCAGGAAAGAGTAGCCGATGCCCAGGGCCAGACTCAGGCCCACGCTTTTCAGCATGGCGTTATCCGAGATGGCCAGGATGCAGAAGCCCATAAAAGTCGTGGCAAAGGAGAGAAAAACGGACAGGCGGACGAGCCCCAGGGAGGGGTCGTCGTCATCGAGGTAGCGCTGATAGGAACGGACAAGATAGAGGGCGTAGTCCGTCCCCATGCCGATGACCACTACGGACACTATGAGCGTCGGGATGCCGAGGGGTTCTCCCAAAAGATTCAGGGTGCCGAGGGTGCAGATCATGGCAAACAGCGTCGGCACCAGGCCAAGAAGGGTCAGCCGCCAGTCCAGGAAGTAGAAAAAGGCGGTCAATAAGGTGACAAGGGCCACAATCCCGACCATCTTGACGAAGGCGGACATCAGGAGGGCCCCGAGATGTTTCGTAAAGAGGGCCGGATCGAATACCCGCACCAGGCCGGTGGCGGTCAGACGCAGGTAAAAATCCTCCCCATTATAGGACGGTCCGGGGGTCACGGAGACGACCTGGGTCCATGTTCCGCCGTTTTGCCCTGCCTTGATGCCCAAAAGGGGGGCGTAGCGCTCCGGAAGATCCGTGGCCGTCAAAAGATGTCGATCATCTCCCCTGCCTTGAAGCAAGGTAAAAAATGGGGTAAAGGCCCCCGGGGCAAACCCCACCTGCCGCGAGGCGTCTCCCATGACTTGGCGGAGTCCGGCAATCCGTTCGGGACTCCAGAAGTTTTGCCAGGCCGCACCATTTTTCCGCGCCTCTTCCTCGCCGGGAAAAATCAGGGATGAAACGAAAAACCCGGAAACCCTGCCCGCGGCTGCTTCTTCGTTCAACAGGCCGGTCAGGAGGTCGCATTTGCGCTGCATGTCCTGCCGATCCCGTCCTTCCACCAGCAGATGGACCTTGCTCATCACATCCCCCCAGACCTCCCGGACGAGTTTATCGGCGCGGAGCGTCTGGGGACTCATGGCATTCATCGAACTCAGATCGACATTAAACTCCGGTTTGGCAAAAAACAGCATGATAAACATGAAGACCAGGACAACATAGGTCTTCCCCATGCTGTCGGCGGAGGAGATGCGTTGGACAAAACGCATCAGCGGCAGATAGGGTGGCCGCTTTGCCGGGGGCAGAACGGGAAAGATCAGGGGGAAGACGAGATGGACGAAGATATAGGTGAAGACGACTCCCAGGGCCGTGAACTGGCCGATCTCCGCCAGAACGGGAAATCCGCTCAAGGAGAGAAAGGCGAAGCTCGCCGCCGTAGTCAGCATGGCGAGGAGCCCCAGGGACCAGACTTCTTTGGTCGCCTCCAGGCCACGCGTTTCGTAAGGCCGATCCAGAAACAAAAGATACGTAATGCCGTAATCGACGGTAAAGGAAATGATCGCACTGCCGAAACCTACGGCCATAAAGGAGATGGTCCCGTGGAAAAGGGAGTAGACAAAATACGCCATCATGGTTCCGGCAAAAGCCGGAAGGAGGGAGAGGAGACCGATCAGGGGCCGGGGAAAGCCGGCGAAAAGAAGCAGCGCAATGGCCACCGTCGAAAACAGCACCGCCTTCTTGACCGTGGCCTTGGCACTCGTCTCGTTATCGAGGGCGGCCCGGTAGGCGCCGACAGGCGTCAGGGTAAAGCCTCCCTTCCCGCCGTATTTACCGTCCAACTCCCGGGAGATGCCTTCCAGGAGCGCCGCAATGCGGGCCGCCTGCCGCGTATCCATGCCGGAGGTTATGGGCTCCGCTACGATCAGGATGTGTTTTCCATCTGCCGACAGGAGCTTCCCGTTCTGAAAGCGGGCGTTTTTGGCCGGCGCCAGGGAAGACAGCCGGGCAAGGACCAGGTTGCGCAAAGCCAGGGGATCGACGGTGAGAAAACCGGTCTGGCCGATCCCTCCCAGGTCCTGAAGGGATGAGATCTGCTCGTCCAGGGTGCGATGAATGCTCGCGGGGGCAAGGCGGGGAAGGATCTCCCGCTCCAGCTCCCCCGCACCAAAAAGGATCGGGAGATGGTCAACGACATGGCCCATCAGTTCCGGGACCAGCCGGCTGATCTGCCGAAAGCCCACGTCCTTGAAGAGACCGCTTTCCCGCATCCTCGTTTCCACTAGGTCGGCTCCTTCTTCCAGGACATTCGTTTTGCCTCCCCCGCCGGCTACATCGACCGCCACCCGGTCATAGATCGGATGGCGGGTGAATAGGTAGTGGGCGTCGGCCAAAACGGGGTCGTCCTGGGGAAGGGACGCCAGGATATTGGAATCGAATTGCAGGCGCTGGAGTCCGACGGCAAAAAGCCCCGCCACAGCGAGAATCACCAGGGCCGCCAAGAATCGTCTCAGGAAATATTTGTGCTTATAGAACAATATTTTCACGCGTTTTTCATTACACGAATATCGTCCCTTGGGCAATGGCTTTTCAAAAAACGATAATCGTTTGACTTTTCGCCTGACCCCATTTAAGTTCGATCATAAAAATCTCGCGACTTCAGAGGAATGGTCGGCTGTGCACAAGAAAAAACGTATTGTCGTCACCGGTATGGGCACCATAAACGCGATCGCAAATAATATTCCCGAATTCGTCCGCGCCCTTGGGGAAGGGAGCTGCGGCATCGGGGAGATAGACCTCTTCGATACGACGGGATACCGCTGCCGAAAGGGCGGCCAGATCCGGAATTTTCTCCCCCGCTCCTTCATACCCGAGGAATTTCCGCTGAAAAGAATGTCCCGGGCCGATCTCCTCGCCTTTGCCGCCACCCTGGAGGCCCTCCGGGATGCCGGTCTCTACCCCCTCCCGGAAGCGATGAAAGAAGACATGGGCGTGGCCATCGGCGGCGGCTCGGGGGGGCTGCTGGAGGGGGAGAGCTTCTATAGCGACCTGCTGCAAAAAGGAAACGGCAAGGCACATTTTTCCCGCCTTTCCTCCGTCTATTGCGCCTCTTCCACCGATCGCATCGCCACTTTTTTGGGCCTCCTCGGCCCCAAAATAACCTTGATGACCGCCTGTTCATCCGGGGCGACCGTCCTGGGCTACGGCCGTGACCTCATCTGCAACGGCCAGGCGTCAATTATGCTCGCCGGTGGTACGGAACCCATGTGCCGGATCACCTACTCCTCCTTCAATGCCCTGAAATCCCTCGATCCGGATGTCTGCCGGCCTTTTGACCGCCACCGCGGCGGCCTTTCCCTGGGCGAGGCGGCAGCCGTCATGGTCCTGGAACCACTGGATGGAGCTCTCGCACGGGGCGCTAGGATTTACGGGGAGATCCTGGGTTACGGCGTCACCTGCGACGCCCATCACATGACCTCTCCCGACGAACAGGCCTCCGGCGCCATTCGCTCCATGGAGGCAGCCCTGAAAGACAGCGGTCTCGGACCGGAGGATATCGACTACATCAATGCCCACGGCACGGCGACAGCGGTCAACGATGCCATGGAATCCATGGCGATCAGGGAAGTCTTCGGCAGGCGCGCCTACGCCGTTCCGGTCAGTTCGACCAAGTCGATGACGGCCCATACCCTGGGCGCCTCCGGAGCCCTGGAAGGGATTGTCTCCCTTTTGGCCCTGGCCCACGGATTTATGCCGCCCACCATTAATTACCGCGATCCTGATCCCCGCTGCGACCTCGATTACATCACCGAAGGGGCGCGACCGGCGGCACTCAGGGCGGTCCTCTCCAACTCCTTCGCCTTCGGGGGTAACAACACCACGGTGATCTTCGGGAAATACCCCAACGGGAGCGCCGACCATGGGTAACCATCGTCCCCACCCCGAAGACTCCGGGCGGGTCGTCGTGACCGGCATCGGGATGGCGACCCCGCTGGGTGTCGGCAAGGAGGCCTTTGGAAGCAGGCTTTTTTCGGGGGAGAGTGCCATTTCCGACATAAAATCGTTTCCGACCGATAATTTTCCCTCCCACCTGGGGGCGGAGGTGACCGATTTCTCGCCCCGCGATTTCATTTCCCTTAAAAACCTGCGCCGGATGGACCGGATCTCCCAACTGACGACGGCGGCAGCGCGTCTGGCCCTGGAAGACGCGGGCATTGCAGTTAATTTGGCCAACCGCGACCGCATCGGCATCCTGATGGGGACGGCCTTCGGCGCCACGGATGTCACCGTCCACCTGGCAGAAACACTGATTAAGGAGGGTCCTTCCTTCGTCAACCCCATCCTGGTGCCGAACACGGTCCTGAACGCGGCGGCGGGGAACGCCTCCATCGAGCTGGGTTTTCGCGGCGTCAACGTCACCGTCACCCACTTCGCCGTTTCCGCCGAGGCAGCCCTGGCCTACGGCATCGCCGAAATCCGGCGCGGCGCCGCCGATTACATCCTCACCGGGGGCGCAGACATCATCTCCCCCTTCTATTTTGAGGCCCTCAGCCGGTTTTATGCCCTTTCTCCGGGGAACGGAAAAACGGAGGCCTGCCATCCCTTTGATCGGGACCGCAACGGCATGGTCGTCGGGGAAGGCTGCGGCATCCTCTGCCTGGAAAGCCGGGAGTCGGCCAGGGCCAGAGGGCGGAAGCCCTATTGTGAATTAACCGGCATGGGCATGGGGTCGTCGCCGACGCCGCCGACCCAGTGGCCCACCGATCCGGCGGGCATCAAGCGGACAATCCGGCGCGCCCTTGACAATGCGGGCATTGGCCCCGAAGATATTCAGGCCGTCTCGGCGGCGGCAAACGGCGGCCTGATCCTGGATGCCGTGGAGGCGGCGGCCTATGCCGATATCTTTGCCGGCGTCAAGGACAAAAACGGTCCTGCCATCACGTCGCTGAAGGGCGCCCTCGGGGAGAGTTTCTCCGGAGGGGGCATGCGGGCCTGCGCCCTGGCCCTGTCCCTGGAAAAGGGGGCACTCCCCCCGACGGTCGGGCTTGCGGAGCCCCTGAGCGCCCTTGCTTTCGTCAAGGGTAAAACGAAGGCGCTGCCCATTGAGCATGCCCTCCTCGCCGGCATCTCCTTCGGCGGGACCTACGTTTACCTTGTCTTTTCACATTCCCAAGAAGAGGAGGAAGAACATTGAACATCGGCGAATGGATCCAAAAGCGGGCCATCGTCCGCCCGGAAAATAACTTCCTGAAAGATAAGGACCGCATCTTCACCAACCGGGAGTTCAACGAGCGGGTGAACCGAACGGCCCATGCCCTGAAAGGTTGCGGTGTCGCCAAAGGCGACCGGGTGGCCCTGCTCATGTCCAACCGCAGCGAGTTTCTGGAAATATTCTTCGCCTGCGCCAAGCTGGGAGTGGTCGTAACACCCCTGAATTTCCGCCTCGCCGCGCCGGAGCTCATGTATATCATGAAGGACGCCGAACCCGGGATTTTGATCTATGACGCCGAGTTTGCCCCGAAAGTGGGCGAATTGAAAGCGGCCGGCCTGGCCCTGACCCATTATTTCCGCCACGGAGGCGATTCCCTTCCCGACAATCCTCCGCCCAATGATCCTCCGTTTGAGGAGCGGGTCGATCGTTGCCCGGCGTCAGAGCCTGCAGACCCGAACGACGTGGATCTGCAAGACCCTCTTTTCATCATGTACACCGCCGGGACGACGGGAGACCCCAAGGGAGCCGTCCTGACCCACGGGAATGTCCTCTTCGGGGCCATCCATTCCCTCCTGGGCTATGGCGTGGACCGTTCCTACAAGTCCCTGGTGGTGGCCCCCCTCTTTCATATCGGCGCCCTGGCAGCATCGGTGACGCCCATCGTTTACGCCGGCGGCAGCATCGTGATCAGTTCCTTCTATAGCGCCGCGGAGACGCTCAAGCTGATCGAGGCGGAAAAGATCAACTACATGTTCGCCGTCCCCGTCATGTTTCAGTTAATGACGGAAACGGAGAACTGGCCGGCCGCCGATCTCTCCCACGTCCATTTTTTCATCTCCGGCGGCGCGCCGATACCGCTGCCCGTCATCCGGAAGTACCAGGAAGAAAAGGGCGTCGGTTTCGTCCAGGGCTATGCCCTGACGGAAACCGGGCGCCTGACGTCCCTCGATCTCGAAGAAGCGATTCGCAAAGCCGGCTCCGTCGGCAAAGAGGTCTTTCACGTCCGTTTGCGCATCGTCGATGAAAAGGACCGGGATATCCCCGCGGGCGAGGCGGGCGAGATCATCGTCCAGGGACCGAATATCTTCCAGGGATACTGGCGGAAGGAGGAGGCGACAAATACGGCCATGGCCGGGGGCTGGTTTCACACCGGCGACATGGGCCGGCGCGATGATGAAGGATTTGTCTACATCATCGGCCGCAAGGTGGAGATGATCATTTCGTCGGGGGAAAACATCTATCCCGTCGAGGTGGAGAGGGCCCTCCAGGCCCTCCCCCAGATCGCCGAGGCGGCCGTGGTGGCCATGGCCGATCCCAAGCGGGAGGAAGCGGTGGCGGCCTTCATTGTCCTGCAAAAAGAGGCCGTGATCACGGAAAGCGAAATCTTGACGGCCTTGCAGGGCAAGATCGCCCCCTATAAAATCCCCCGGAAGATCATCTTCGTCGATGCCTTTCCCCGGAACCAGGCGGGGAAGGTCCTGAAACGGATCTTGAAAAAGCGGCTGGACCCGGCCTGAATGGAACGCGGCAATCTCCGCCGGGTAATTTTGAATTTCTTGACAGGAGGGTTTATCCCCTCTATAGACAAGGCATCAACCGCCGTTTCGAAAAAGCGTCAGTTCCATTGAAGAGGAAGGAGAAAAGGGATATGCAATTCAGAACCATCATCTTGGGGATTGTGATCATCACGTTCCTGTCGGGATGTGCGGTCTTCGGGCGGAACAAGGATTTCCGGCCCTTCGACGAGCAGGTCCTCACCCAGGTAAAACCCGGCCAGACCACCGCCGCGGAGCTCACCAAAATGTTCGGCCCCCCCAGCCAGATTGTCAAGCTGGCCAACGGTAACGCTTATGTGTACGACCGGACCCTGAGCAAGGCCACGGGCGTCTGGCTGGTGCTGGTAACCTTTGCCAATTATGACATCCAGCATGATCGCCTGGTCTTTTTTATCAACAAAAACGACGTGGTGACCCACTATGGCAGCAGCTTCAAAACCGACACGGCCGCTTATGGGACGCCGTTCTAAGCGCCACCTTGGGGTAGCGGTCCTGCTTGTTGCCTCCCTGATCCTCGGGGGCTGTCTTTCCCTGCGCATCGACAAGGTCACCGACGGTGCGGAAGTGAAACCCTTGCCCCAGGAATTTGCCGTCGGCAAGACCACCCTCGCAGACATCCTCGCCTCCTACGGCGCCCCTTCCGACATCGTTGACATGAAAGGTCATTTCGCCCTCCATTATCAGCGTTCTTTTTATCGGGGGGGCCAGCTCTCCCTCTCCGTACCCATGAGTGATGTCCTGAAGGCGTCCCCCAAGCTGGATGCCACGGGCAATCTCCTCCGTTATGACGCCGCCGTATTCATCCTCACACCGGACGGCGTCCTCTCGGAGATGACTTACGAAAACGGCATTGCCCGACCGCTTTGGAACACCTACTGGAAATAGGGCCGTCCACCTATTTCTCCTAAGTGGCTCGGATTTGAATGTTTATTTCGGTGGGCACCGAATGAGGTATTGATCGGATAAGCGCTCTCTGTTATTCTAACGATCATGAAACTGCCCTTCCGCGTAAATGATGTGCTACTGGTCTTCGTGGTCCTTTCTTCCATGATCGTCGGGATCGTTTACCCCGACTTCGGCGCTTATTTCCAGGCGATGCCCATGTATTGCCTGATGGCGCTGTTTTTTCTCAGTTACCTGTCCATCGAACTGGATGCCGTCCGGAAGGCGCTGCAACGCTATCACCGGAAAATTCTGACCTTTACGCTGTTGAAAAGCATTCTTCTGCCCGTCCTGCTGTTTTACATTTTTGATTTCCTTGCCCCGGCCTATGCCCTGTCCGCCCTGTTGCTGACGGGTGTATCCGCAGGGGTCGTGGCCCCCTTCATATCCAATCTCGTGAGAGGCAACAGCTCCCTTGTCCTTGTCGTCGTAGTCATTACCTCTTTTCTGACGCCGATTACATTGCCGATCTTGATTGAGCTCGTTGCGGCGAAGCAAATGGAGATTTCTCTTTTCGGGATGATCCGCATGCTGGCATTGGTGATCTTCGTTCCCATTCTGGCCGTTGAAGTCCTGAGACGCCTGACCCCGGACCTGCTGATGCATTTGATGAAAAAGCACTTCCCCATCTCCCTCGTGCTTTTTGCCGTTATTAATCTGGGGGTGTTCTGGCGCTATTCGTCTTTTTTCAAAAAAGAACCCCATACGATTGTCATGGCGTCCGTCGTTGCCATTGTGCTGTGTGCGATCTACTGCATCATCGGCATTTTCTTTTTCAGGAAAAGTTCCCTGGAGAATCAACTGGCCGGCGCGGTCATGCTGGGAAACATGAACAATGTATTGGTGATTGTTTTCTCCTCTAAATTCTTCGGCCCTGTCGAAACGATGGTCGCCGCCATGTATATTATCCCTTTTTTCAGCCTCGTGATCCCCCTGAGATACTATCGCCACCTAAAAACAAAGACCGCCTGACCGGGCGTATAATCACCCCTACTCACCTTTGTCTGGGCTGCATCCGGACGGGGAAAGAGTTCCCGGCATTTTTCAATTCCCTTTATGCCTTTGCAGCGATCCGGCAACCGAACTCGAACGCCTTCCGGCAGTCGTCCGGAAACACCTCCTCACGTCGCGCCGCCTTCTTGGCCGGGTCCATCTAACTTTTCTTTTTTTCGGGCGTCTCAGCCTTGCCGAGTCGCTTGCGCTGCCGGGTTTCGATCTTCTTGATGCTTTCCAGCGCCGGCAATTCTTCGGGCATCGTGCCGCCCAGTTCCCTAATGGTTTGCCGTACCTTCGCGCCGACTTCACGATGCGTCCGGTTTGCGGCGTCTTTTCCCTTCACCTCGTCCCGGCGCAACTTCTCCTCCGCCTGGGTCGCGCGAAACAGGTTCGCCGCCAGTTCCGTGCTGCCCATGTAATCCAGAATCTTCTGGCTCTTTTTCAAGCCTTTCCGCTGGTGAATGTCATCCTGTTTCATCCCGCCGTAAAGCCCCATATACCCATGATTCTGAAAGATGGCGTAGTCTATGGGTTCGATAACGCCGGCACCTTTGGCCGCGTTGGCCAATTGAACATTATGGCGGCGCATCTCTTCGCGCAGCAGAACCCTCCGCTCATCCTCAATGCGTCCGTCCGCCAATTCCTGCCGCCGCGTCTGGATCGCAAAATAGGTTTGACCATGCGCCACAATCTCCTTTTTTGGATCGGCGTTCTGAATAGCCAGATAGCAGGCATAGCGGGACAGGAGGATGGTTTTAACAGGTCGTTCCGCGCCGCTACCGATGGCGACCATTTCGGTGACGTCAACGAAATGGTCTTCGATACGGTAACCACTATTGAAACAGGACAACTTGGCCTTCTCAATTACCCCCTCAAAATTGCGATAGTCGCCGTAACCCAGTACCCCGGCAAATTCACGGCTTGACCAAAACTCCATCCCTGCATCGTTCGTACGTTTGATCCGTTCGAAAGGCGAAGTATGCCCCCCGGTGGTTTTCCCTATTCCCTTGCTCATGGTTGAGAAACTCCTTTCGACCTTCTGCCTGGCTGTTTCCTTGCCTATTTTGTGAGGTTTCAGAATCCCGATTCTCTCCAGTTCCTTGAGATATTCTGCTGCTGTCTGGCGTCTTGCTATTCCTGCATCTACTAGAAATTGCCCCTTTTGGAATTGTTGGTAAAAAAAATCTGTCCCCTGTTCTTTTGGTTTCCGGAAGATGTCCCAGATGCACCCGAGATCGATCATTTTATGTCAATTTAGCTTCTACGAATTTTATAATTTTCAAAAACGGCAAGTGAATGTTCCTTGATATTTCCCTTTCTTTTCCCGAATATCGTCAAGAGTCGGCCATGATCTGCCGGACAGTTTTATCGATTTTGCTCATTTCTTCAGTCATCCGACCCTTGATGCTCAGCCGGAGACGGCCCAGGGGAAGGGCGGTGAGAAATGGAAGCGGCGGGTTTTCCTTCAGATACGCGGCGGTCTGTTCGTGGGCCGTCCGGCCGAGGGCGGCAAGCGATAGATGGGCGGCATTGTTCCGGTCGAACGCGGGGAAATAGACATCGAGGATCTTCTTATGAACATGCCGTTCTCCGAACAAACCCTTGGCCTGGAAGTCCTTCATCAGGGCGTTGGGGACAGTGGAATTGAGGATGGCCGTCAGGTAATAAGCCTCTTCCGGGTCATTTGTGGCAAACCAGTAGGTTGTGTGATCGACAAAAAAATCCCGGTCGAGGTCGTCGCGCCGGATCGCGACGGCATTGGCGTCCTTGGCGGAGGCGCTGTACAGGACAAGCCAGGGGGCGTCCAAGGACTGCTCCGTCAGTTTGTGCTGCCAGTTCAGATAGTTTTCGCTGCTGATGGTCTGATTCTTTTCGGTTCGCGCCGTTTTCCAGATGTTTTCTACATTTCTGAACCAGCGGGCGGCGTTCAGCCAGCCCTCCCGGAGGAGCTCATCGGGGGCATAGAGGCGAATGCTTTTGTCTCCCTGGGTGTTACGTTCCGCCGTCACGGGCAGCGCAATCAGGGAAGGATCGTGAAGGGCAAAGGGCAGGATGCTTCGGGCGATGGCCGTCCGGAACAAAAAGCGGCTTTCGATCTTCCCACTCAGGGTGATGCCTTTCCAAGGCGCCTTGGCGTCGGCCTGAATGGCGGGGGCTGTTTTGATTGAGATCATACGGTCTTCAAAGTCGGGGGGCGGCGCCTGGTCCAGTTCGACGAAGTAAAATGCCCGGGGGACGATCGTGGCGCCCTGCCGGAATCGTTTCTTGTAGGGATTCTCAATGGTTGTCGGTTTCGTTTTCTTGGTCGAGAAGGCCGAGGCCCGTCCCTGCTTGGCGTAAAACCAGTTTACTGGCCTTTCGTGAAGCCGGGGCGACGCCGCCTGGAGATTGCAATTATGGGCGGGCAGGTTGCCGTTGAAGGCGATTCCCGGAACCCCGGTCGCCGGAAGATGGCGCTTTTTCTTTCCTTCCGCCTTTTCAGCGAAAAGGACGCAAGCGGGAACACGGAACAGGGGGGAGACGTCCTGCAAATCCCACATCTGGGAGATTCGATAGCCCAAGGCCCGGCCACTGCGGGTATTGTCGTGGTGATCGGCGCTGAAGAAACTCCGCGGCAGGACAAAGGCCAGCCTACCCTTTTCTTTCAGAAAATAAGCTCCGCAGTGGGCCAGAAAGATGGCGGCAATCTCCAGATGGGGATAGTTGGCGGCCTTTTCGGGCTTCACGTCGTACCGTTCGGCCAATACGTTCAGAATGTTCTGATATTCTTCGTTTTTAATGGCACTGTAAGTGAACCAGGGCGGATTGCCGATGATAAAGTCAAATTTACCGGAAAGGAAATAGGGCTTGTAGAGGTTCTGAATGATGAATTTCCAGATGCTGTCCCTTCCCTGTTCCTTGACCTTTTTCAGCCCGAGATATATCTCGTAAAAACTGTCCGCCTGCAAGCGATTGACGCCGCTTAAGACACGCCGGTTCAGGATGGTTGAAAATTCTTTCTTGTTCTTCTTCGGCTGATGCAGATCCCAGGCGGACAATTCCTCACACGTGTCCAGGGCGTCGTCAAACAGATGGACGTCTTCAAAGACCTGCGTATTCAGAACGTATTTCTCCTTGTCTATGGGCAGTGTAAACTCATTGCCGAAAAGATCCTCCACGCCTTCGGGGGCCAAGAGGGTGTTGGCAAGGATAATATTCAGATGGATCGGCCTTTTTGCACAGATAACGCCCTTGCCCAGGGCCAGCAAGAGGGTCGTCTTGGCGATTTGCACCGACAAGGGGTGGATGTCGATGCCGTAAACCGCATCATTGATGTCCTCTACAGTCATATCGGGGTTGATCTCTCTCATCCGCCGGATGGCTGCCCTCAGAAAGGAACCGCTGCCGCAGGCGGGATCCAGAATCCTGTCGCCGGGGGAAAATGTGAATTCACCGACGATACGCTCGCAAAGCCAATCGGGGGTGTAATATTCCCCCAGGGCGCGGCGGGTGTCGAGATCGATGAGTTCCTGATAGACGCCTTTCAAGACGTCCTCGTCCACGTCGGTAAAGTCGAACCGGGAGATCTCCTGGGCAATCAAGCGGAATGCCTTCCGCAGATTCCGGAAGCTCTGGTCCCCTTTGACCCAGTGAAAGAAATCGTTATCAACAAAGTTGCCTATGTTGCGCTTCTGAAAGATGCTGCCGTCGATAATTTCCCCGATTTCCTCATCGCTCATGTAATCATCGTTGGAAATGAAGGCGTAGGCCAACATTTTGGCGAAAACGCTGAGATAGGTGTGGATGAGAAAGATGGTTTCCCGAGCGTCGAAGGACCCATAAGCGACACTGAGAAACTTGCGCCACTGCTCGAAGGCAACCTGTACCTCGCCGTATCTTTGGGCTTCCCGGAACCAGGCGGTCAATATACGATAGCATTCGATGAATACGCTGCTCTGGTATCCGAAGGCCTCCTCGATGCGCTTGAGCGTGGCCTTCTGTTTTTCCTCCCGAAAAAGAAAACGGTCGATCCAGTAATAAAAATCCTCGGCGTTATCCTCGTTCAGGATCATGGCGGCGCTTTCGATTTCGTTCAACACGAGTTCGTCTTCCCGTAAAGATTCGAGGCGATCCAGGCAGGCCACATCAGGCGCAAAGACGCGCCAGGTAATCAGATCTGAGGCGATAAGGGTAAAGTGGTACCCCTCTCCCGATTTGAACTGACCCAGGAGGTAGCCGGCCAATTGTTCCTTCGCATGTTTTAGGGAGTTTTTCAGGTCGTTTTCAAATTCAATAATGATCCGGCTGTAGAGCGTGTCGGCGCTGCCCCGGTGAAGGCCGTCCTTGCGGGGAATATTGACTACGGCGGCCTCGGCGCCCAGTGACATTCGGTCGATGATACCCAGAATATCCCGATCGGCGCTGTAAAGTCTGTTTAAAAGGTCTTTGAAGGCCTCTTTCTTCGTCAGTTCCTTGTTGGCCGTCCTGACTTTCAGCAGGTATTGCCTGATCAGGTCGATCTTGTCTTCAGCCATTAATATGCCTTCTTCTATTGGGGGACGCTTGTGGCGTCCCACTGGATCAGAATGTATTCAACAGGATGACAACTCATTAAAGATGTCATCTCTGTTAAAGGATGTCGGAGCTCCGACATTTGCCCGATGCCATTTATGAGCCACATTCGGGCGACAGCTTTGAAGCAAATACGTATGCCTGACTCGAGGTTATGTCAAGAATCAAAACAGCCGAAACCTCTCGATCAAGTCCGCCAGTATCTGCGCCTCCATCACTACCCGCTTCCACCGCTCGCGTTCGCGCGATGATCTTTCCCCGGCTGAATCCTAAAGATAGTGTCGGAGCTCCGACCCTATCTTTGCTATCGATATTACTTGCTAATCATACGACAACCAAAAAGTTTTGCCTTGGGGATAGATTTGAAATCTTTCCCTCCTTTTTGTTTGCTCATGTCGTTTTCTTGGACGTTTTCTTTGGCGTCGATGCGGCCGGGGGCGGAGCGTTCAGCTTTTTCGGTTTCCTGGCGGCCAGTCTCTTAAAGTTCCTGCCCGAGATGACCGACTTCCCGGTCTGTGCTTCAATGTCCTTGCGCGTTCTGCCGGCCACGGCCCCGCCGGCCTGGGCATCCCTTTTCAGCGGCTCCATACCCTGAGAATCCCGGTCCCGGTGCAGCTCCGTGGTGGTCGCCTCGCCCAACATGGTCAGGATCAGCTCGATGTCGGTCATGTGATCGCGGAGGTTCTCCCGCTCCAGGTCTTTAACCTGCTTGTACTCGTCCACCTTGAGGCCGAACACCCCCTGCATGATCTCATTGGTCAGAATGGCGAATTCCAGACGGGTCGCAGCCCCTCGGTCTTTCCATTCATCGGTCAGATCCTGCCGGACGGCGATGCCTCGCAGCCGCTTGTCAATCCACTCCTTGGGGTAACCTTTCTTCTCGTAGAGTTCCTGCATCCGGCCCATGGCCAACTCGGGGTTTTCGATCTCGTCGATGCGCTCCTTGCCGACCCGCGCCAACCAGCGCTTGAACGGTTCGGCCTTGGGGCTGGGGATGGATTGGATCAGACGGAAGATGCCCTCGGTATTCCAGCACTGGAGTTTCTGAGACCCGCCCGCCGTCGCGAACTCCAATGCAAGGGGGGGGACAAACTGACCCCCCCCTTGGAGGGCTTTGCCCAAATCCGGATCTCGTTTGCGCATTTTCTTCCAATAATCGGAAGGATCGACGGCATCCGTCAGAGCGGCGATGATGTCCGTGATGACAAACCACCACTCATTGTTGTGCATCGTACGGCGGATTTGGCGCTTCTGAAACAGCGCAACGCGGGCTTCAGGATTGTCGTCGGGTTCATTCATAATGAATCCTCCATACATTCGGATTGTTTGCATTTGTCATTGAGTCAACACCTCTAACATCTTCTCCGCCTCCTTCACTTCTCGATTGTAGCCGGGCACTTTTTCGCTCATGGCTTCGCCTCTTGGTCGGAATCCCAGAGGTCACGATAGGCCTCGACATATTGCACCGTCGCGGTTGGATTGATGTAAAAATAATAGCGGCAGAGCTTTTTGTAGAGGAGGAGTGCGGGCTCGTAGCCACAGAAGTCGAGCAGGCCGTCAAGGGTTCTCTCAATGTGGCGTGTGTCGGGGATGGGCGAGCGCAGAATGGCTTCCACGACCGGGGTGTATGCCCTTACGGCCTTTTGGTTAATCGCGTGGAGGCTTGATGCGAGCCCACGGATGGATTCGAGCATGTCGGCGTAGCCGCTCATGGCTGATCCTCTTGGGTTGTCTGGCGCCTTGCGGCCTGCTCTCTGGCTTGCTCGATGGCTTGGTGGAGGCGGGTCTGGAGAAGCGGTCTGTGTTAGACTCATCTGCCCGGCCGGCTTAGGCGGGGTGAGGCTGAGTTTTTTGGATGCGGGCTTGGTCTTCTTTATCATTGGAATCTCTTCTTCTTGAGATGTTCCTCCACGCAACATGGTCACTCTCCTTCAATGTGGTGATAAGCCGCAAATCGATTGAGGTGGTTCAGGGCCGCGCAATTGGGAACCTGCATTTGCAGCGATGCAAATGCTCGTCCCTGGCGGATCTTGAGCCTAAAACCCGGAAAGCATTGTCCTGCGCTCGTTTAGCGACTTCTGTGCACAGAAGTCAGCAAC
>JANXZC010000077.1 GCA_025355725.1 Syntrophus sp. (in: bacteria) | reverse complement strand
CAGCACATGCCGGAGCATTTCACCGCCTCCTTTGCCCAACGTCTCGATAAGGACTGCCGGATTTCCGTCAAGGAAGCGGAGGACAACGATACGGTGTTCCGGGGACGGGTCCTGATTGCCCCCGGGAATCTCCACACCCTGTTGAAACGAAGCGGCGCCCGCTACTTTGTTCAGGTACAGGACGGTCCCCTCGTAAGCCGCCATCGCCCGTCGGTCGATGTGCTATTCCGTTCGGCGGCCCGTTATGCCGGAAGGAACGCCCTGGGCGTCATCATGACGGGAATGGGGGACGACGGGGCCAGCGGGATCTGCGAATTGAAGGAGGCGGGGGCCTACACCATTGCCCAGGACGAAGCCACCTGTGTCGTCTTTGGCATGCCCCAGGAAGCAATCAAAAAGGGAGGAATACAAAAGGTCCTTCCCCTCGAAGAAATCGCCGGGGCGGTATTGAGAAACTGCAAATAATGGGGTCATTCGAATCCCCTTTCCCCCGGGGAGAGGGTTAGGGTGCCGGGTGGGTTATTTCAACCTATCCCCACCCCGGCCCTCCTTTTGAAGGGGAGGGAGAAAAGTGATTTTTGTTAGTCCATCCGAAAGATAGGTCGAAGGGAAGAACCATGTTGTCTAGAATATCTTTGAACCTGTTCGGCGTCGCTGCCGAAGGACCGGAAAAAGGGAAAAAGGTCGCCCTGATGGCCGGGATTCTCATCTTCGCCTGCGGCCTGAAGCTCTTTGGAGAGGTCGTATTGAATACCGGGGTCATCTACACCCATTTCTTCTATATACCCATCATTCTTGCGGCAATCTGGTGGAAAGGACGGGGCGTCGCTGTGCCGGCTTTCCTGGCCCTGTTTCTGATCATCACGGATATCATGCTGGGCATAGAGGTTGAAATCGGTTCTGATCTCCTCCGTATAACAATGTTCTTGATGGTATTTTTGATCGTTTCCACCCTCAAGAAACAGGTCGATAAAAACAGCCGGAATCTCAGGGAGAGTGAGGAAAACTACCGGATTCTTGCCGAAAAATCATTTGCCGGGGTCTATGTGGTTCAGGACGGCGTTTTTAAATACATAAATACTAATGCCGCTTTCTATGCCGGTTATCATGCCGAAGAACTTATCGGCAGCAGAGGGGAAAATCTTATCGTCCCTGAGGACCGGGAGGCAGCGCAACACCATGCCGTAGAGATGCTCAGGGGTGAACTGACGACGCCCTATGAGTACCGGGTGATGACTAAGGATAACCGTGTCCGCTGGATTATGGAAACGGTGTCTTCAGGAGTCTATGAAGGCCGGCCGGCAGTGATCGGCAACTCCATGGATGTGACGGATATACGGGAAGTTCGGGAGAAATTGGAAGAACTGAGAAAACTCGAATCGTCTATCCTCGAAGCAATTCCCCACGCTGTATTGGGCCTGAAGAACCGGCGGGTGGTCTTCGCCAACAACGCCGTGGAAAAGGTCTTTGGATGGAAAGCTGATGAGATTATTGGCCAGAAAATACGCGTCCTTTACAACAGTGACGAAGATTACGAAGATATCGGTAGGCGAGTCTACGATCTACTGGCTCAGCAAAGGACGTGTGAACTGGAGGTAGTTTGCCGCCATAGGGAGGGACGTGAAATAATCTGTCGTTTCACCGCTGTCGTAATCGGGGAGGCGTTGGCCGAAAGGCGGGTTGTGGCCACCTTTGAGGACATCACGGCCAGGAAAAGAATGGAAGAAGAAAAGGCGGAATTGGAAGAACAACTCATTCATGCCCAGAAGATGGAGGCTGTCGGCACCTTGGCGGGAGGCATTGCCCATGACTTTAATAATATCCTCGGAGTCATCATCGGCTACACGGAGCTGGCGTATAATCAACTTCTTGATGTGAAGCGGCAGGTATATCTCGATCATGTCATAACAGCCGCTGATCGGGCGAAGAATCTTGTCCAGCAGATCCTGGCCTTTAGCCGTCAGGGAGAGAAAGACATTATGCCTCTAGCCGTTGCTCCCCTGGTTAAGGAGACGATGCAGATGCTGAGGGCCTCCATTCCCTCCACTATCGATATCCGGGTAAACATAACCCATGAGGCGACGATAATTCTGGCGAACGTTACCCACATCCACCAACTGATCATGAACATTTGCACAAACGCCGCGCAGGCCATGCGGGAAATTGGGGGCGTCCTGTCTGTCGATCTGGAGAATGTTTGTGTCAATCAGGGTGCTGTATTGGACCTTGCCCCGGGAGAATACGTGCGCTTATCGGTAAAAGATACGGGTCCTGGAATCGAAGATGCCGTCATAAATCGCATATTCAACCCATTTTTTACCACCAAGAAAGTTGGGGAAGGAACGGGTTTGGGCCTGTCCGTGGTTTATGGGATTGTCAAGACATATGGCGGTGGCGTCACCGTAGACAGCGAGATTGGAAAAGGGACGGTCTTTAAGGTTTACCTTCCGATCACGACGAATAAGCTCCAGAAGGAAGAGAACGAACCTGGACCGCTTCCCAGGGGGAACGAGCATATTCTCCTGGTAGACGATGAAAAAGAACTGGTTGACATCGGAGGGAAAATGCTTAAATCTCTAGGTTATACTGTTTCCGTAGGGGGTAATGCCGATGAGGCCCTTGATCTGTTCCGGAAGGACCCCCTGCGCTATGACCTGTTGATAACGGATATGACCATGCCCGGCATGACAGGTCTCGCGCTGGCTGCGGAGATCAGGGCCATTCGTCCCTCCCTGCCGATTGCCCTGTGCTCCGGCTGCAGTGAATGGGTGAGCGAGGATGAAGTCAAGCGCCTGGGGCTCGGTGAAGTGGCCATGAAACCAATGTCTCGAAGCGATCTGGCGCTCCTTGCCCGGCGGGCCCTGGATAAACAGTATCGGTGCGTCGATACTGTTTAAGTTATTGTTTGCATTAATTAACCATACGAGAACCAATAAGGTCTGGAGTCTGCTCAGGCCAGATTTAAACCAGGTATCATGTGGGCAGTGATAAAATTATGGATGGTGAGATTGCAAACCAAATTGAAATAATTGAGCTTACATTAA
>JANXZC010000018.1 GCA_025355725.1 Syntrophus sp. (in: bacteria) | reverse complement strand
ATGTCAAAGAACAAAAACTGAAACTGTACCTGGACAAAATCCAGGTCGATGAATTTAGCTACAAACTACGCTGAACAACCGAGTGTTCACGATGTCGTGGCATAAAAAGTTGTATGCGATGTCGTGGCACTCAACAATTACCTTCTATCGATGCCGCGGGAACTGCTCGCCCATCTTCCATTCCACAACGCTCTTGACCGCCAGCGTCACCAGGGCCAGGAGGGCGAGGAGCGACGCCACAGCAAAGGCTGCTGCAAAGTTGTATTCGTTATAGAGGATCTCCACATGGAGGGGGATCGTGTTTGTCGCGCCGCGGATATGCCCGGAAACAACGGACACGGCGCCAAATTCTCCCATGGCCCGTGCATTGCAGAGGATAACCCCGTAAATGACACCCCATTTAATATTGGGAAAGGTTACCTTAAAAAAAGTCTGCAAACCGCCGGCGCCGAGGACCAGGGCGGCTTCCTCCTCATCCCTTCCCTGAGACTCCATGAGGGGGATCAATTCCCGCGCCACGAACGGAAAAGTGACAAAGATTGTCGCAAGAACTATCCCCGGGGTCGCAAAGACGATCCTGATCTGGTGAGCATCAAGCCACGGCCCCAGCCATCCCTGAAGTCCGAAAATAAGGATAAAGATCAATCCCGAAATAACCGGCGACACTGAAAACGGAAGATCGATCAGGGTAATAAGAAAGTTTTTCCCCGGGAATTGGAATTTTGTAATGGCCCAGGCAGCGGCCAGACCAAAAATCAGGTTGAGAGGCACACTTATGGCCGCAACCCACAAGGTCAGGCGGATGGCTGCCAGAGCATCCGTTTCATGCAGAGAGGCAAAGTAGACGGCTATCCCCTTTTCCAGGGCCTGGGAGAATACCGCAGCCAAGGGCAGGAGGAGGAAAAGGCCGAGAAAAAGAACGGCAATTAACGTCAGCAGCCAGCGGATAACCGCCGGCTCGGTGAGGTCCTTGCGCCTGCCCGGCGCTTTGGTAAATTTAATATTTGACCTATCAGACATATCCATTCCCCATTTTAACCTTCGGTCACTTTCCTGCTCCAGCGCTGGAGCAGGTTAATCATCAGGAGCATGATGAAAGAGGCGACCAGCATCACCAGTGCAATCGCCGTAGCTCCACTGTAATCGTACTGTTCCAGCTTGGTAATGATCAAAAGTGAGGTAATCTCCGAGACCATGGGCATATTGCCGGCGATGAAGATTATGGAGCCATACTCTCCCACCGCCCGGGCAAAAGCGAGGGCAAAGCCGGTCAGAAGAGACGGGGCCATGATCGGAAACAGGACGTAACGAAACGTCTGCCAGCGGCTTGCCCCCAGGGATGCGGCGGCTTCCTCCGTTTCCTTTTCAATATCCTCGATGACCGGTTGAAGCGTCCTGACCACGAAGGGCAGGCCGATAACGGTCATGGCGACCACAATTCCCGCCGGCGTATAGGCGATCTTGATGCCGTGGGGCTCCAGAAATGATCCGATCCAGCCGTTTGCCGAGTAGACCGTAGCCAGGGTAATTCCGACCACGGCCGTCGGCAGGGCAAAGGGAAGGTCGACCAGGGCATCCATGATCCGTCTGCCGGGGAAGTCATATCTGACCAGGACCCAGGCAACCAGGGCGCCGAATACGGCATTGATCAGAGCCGCGATGAAGGCAGCGCCGAAGGTGACCCGATAGGAAGCCACCACCCGCGGCGATGCCACCGCCGCCAGGAAGGCATCCCAAGACATTCCCGCCGTGTTGATCACCAGCGCGGAAAGAGGGATCAGGACAATCAGGCTGAGATAGAAAATCGTATAGCCCAAGGTCGTTCCGAATCCGGGGAGGATGCGCTGTTTTTGCAGAGGGAAGTTCATGGCTGTTCCTTATATTATTCGCTGTTAATGCTTGATGTATATCCTGTCGAAGCTGCCTCCGTCGGAAAAGTGGGTCTTCTGCGCCTTCTGCCAACTGCCGAACACTTCATTGATGGTAAAGAGCTTCAGCTTCGGGAGTTTTGAGGCCGCGGCGGCGATCTTCTTGTTAACAGGCCGATAGTAGTGTTTGGCGACGATTTTCTGCCCTTCATCGCTATAGAGATATTTTAGATAGGCCTCGGCAATGACACGGGTGCCGTGTTTGTCAACGACCTTGTCCACGACAGTGACAGGCGGTTCCGCCAGGATGCTGACAGAGGGCGTCACAATCTCGAATTTATCAGGCCCCAATTCATTGATGGCAAGAAAGGCCTCATTTTCCCATGCGAGCAGGACATCTCCGATGCCGCGCTGGACGAATGTGGTTGTCGAACCACGGGCGCCGGAATCCAAAAGCGGTACATTCTTATAGAGCTGCTTGATGAAAGCCTCTGCGGAGGCTTCATTCCCACCCTTCTGCCGCAGGGCATACCCCCAGGCAGCCAGATAATTCCAGCGGGCGCCGCCCGAGGTCTTGGGATTCGGTGTAATAACGGAAATCCCCGGTTTCACCAGATCGTTCCAGTCCTTGATCTTCTTCGGATTTCCCTTCCGGACAAGAAATACGATCGTGGATGTATAAGGAGCGCTGTTGTTGGACAGTCTTTTCTGCCATCCCGGATTGATCAACCCCTTCCCCTGGATTTCCTCGATATCATAGGCTAGGGCCAGGGTAACGACGTCCGCCTCCAGACCGTCGCTGACCGAGCGTGCCTGCTTACCCGAACCGCCGTGGGACTGTTTGACGGTAACCTGCTGCCCGGTTTTCTGCTGCCAGTACTTGGCAAATGCCGTATTGTAATCCTGGTAGAGTTCGCGGGTCGGATCGTAAGAGACGTTGAGCAATGTTATGGCTTTTTCAGCCATAGCAGGCAGTGCTGTTGCCGCTAAAACCATTAAGACTGCCGGAATGATTAAAATATCATTAAACATTGCAGATATTCTTCCTCTCTCACGATTAACGCCGTTTTTCTTTGACTGTCTCGTAGAGACGATGTGCTCCGATTCCGTTGTTGTCATTGTTATTCTCCTTTCATTTTCTACCATCCCCGCGCTGCGAGTAATTGTCCTACCGGAATTTCAGAAATCTCCAGACCGGCCATAGCCTCGCCAAGATTCACGGATGCTTCAAGAACCTTAACGGGATCTTCATAGTAGGCCGTCGCCTTGACAATGGCCCGGGCGCGAACGGCCGGGTTCGCCGACTTGAAGATGCCGGAACCGACGAAGACGCCGTCGCAGCCGAGTTGCATCATCAAGGCCGCATCTGCCGGGGTGGCGATACCGCCGGCGGCAAAGTTGACCACGGGCAATCGTCCCAGTTCGCGAACATGCAGGGCGAGTTCATAAGGGATACCATTTGTCTTCGTAAAACTTGACACTTCTTCCTTAGGAATATTAAGTAGTTGCCTGATTTCCCTGTTCATTGTTCTCATGTGCCGGACGGCCTCGACGACATTTCCCGTTCCCGCCTCGCCCTTGGTGCGGATCATGGCCGCTCCTTCGGCGATGCGGCGCAAGGCCTCGCCGAGATTTCTCGCTCCGCATACGAAGGGGATGGAAAACTTTATCTTGTCGATGTGGCATTCCTCATCCGCAGGCGTCAATACCTCGCTCTCGTCGATATAGTCGATCTTCAGCGCCTCCAGAATCAGCGCCTCCACGAAATGACCGATTCTCGCCTTGGCCATCACCGGGATGGTTACGGCTTCCTTGATGGCGGCAATCATGGCCGGGTCGGACATCCTGGCCACACCGCCGTCCCGGCGGATATCCGACGGCACCCGTTCCAGGGCCATGACGGCCACGGCGCCCGCCTCCTCGGCGATCCTTGCCTGCTCCACGTTGGTCACGTCCATGATGACGCCGCCTTTCAGCATTTGCGCCAACTGGACGTTCAGTTTATATCTCTCTTGCGAATCCATATGATAAATCAACCTCTACTCTCTGAATAACCAGGTGGATAGATACCGTTCTCCCGTATCGGGAAGGACGGCAACGATAAGTTTCCCCTGGTTTTCCTCCCGTTTTGCCACCTCCAGGGCGGCCCAGAGGGCGGCGCCGCTCGATATGCCGACGAGAATGCCTTCTTCCCTGGCCAGGCGCCTGGCCACGATCCCGGCATTTTCGTTGGAGACCCTGATCACCTCGTCGATGATGTCCCGGTTGAGCACCCGGGGGACAAAGCCGGCGCCGATCCCCTGAATCTTGTGCGGTCCCGGCTGTCCCCCCGAGAGTACCGGCGAGCCTTCCGGTTCGACGGCGATGGCCCTGAATGACGGTTTCCTTTTCTTGATCACTTCGGCAACGCCGGTGATGGTTCCCCCGGTGCCAATACCGGCAATAAGGACATCAACCTCGCCGTCCGTGTCGTTCCAGATCTCCTCAGCCGTTGTCTTCCTGTGAATCTCGGGATTGGCCGGGTTGTTGAACTGCTGGAGGATGACCGCGCCGGGGATCGTCGCCGCCAGTTCCTCGGCTTTTCCGACTGCTCCTTTCATGCCTTCGGCCCCCGGCGTCAGGACAAGCTCCGCTCCGAAAATCTCCAGCAGCTGCCGTCTCTCCAGGCTCATAGTGTCCGGCATGGCGAGGATCAGGCGATAGCCCTTAGCGGCGGCAGCGAAAGCCAGGGCGATGCCCGTATTGCCGCTGGTGGGCTCAATGATGACGGCGCCCTGCTTCAATAAGCCTTGCTTTTCGGCGTCGCCGATCATGGCCACGCCGATCCGGTCCTTCACACTGGACAAGGGGTTGAAGGACTCCAGTTTCACGACTACCCGGGCCTTTGTCCCGGCGGACATTCGATGCAATTCGACAAGGGGGGTTCGCCCGATGGTTTTGGTAATGTCTGCATATATTTTCATTTTTCTACTCCCTTTCATTTAGGTCAGGCCGCCGCCCTATTCAGGGCCTGATCGATGTCTTCCTTGATATCTTCAACATTTTCGAGACCAATGGAGAGGCGGATAAAATCTTCCGTTACGCCCGTCACTTCCTGTTCTTCTCTCGTCAATTGCGAATGAGTCGTGGAAGCGGGATGAATCACGAGGCTCTTGGCGTCGCCGATATTGGCCAGGTGGGAGAGGAGCTGGACGGAATTGATGAATTTCTTTCCCTTTTCCAATCCTCCCTTAATGCCGAACCCCACCAGCGCCCCGTAATGACCGCCGAAATACTTCACCGCCAGGGCATGGCTGGGATGATCCACCAGACCGGGATAATTTACCCAACTGACCTGGGGATGTTTTCTCAAGAATTTCGCCACTTCCAGGGCGTTTTGCGAATGCTGCCGCTGCCTCAGGGGCAAGGTCTCCAGACCCTGGAGAAAGAGAAACGAATTGAAGGGACTGAGGGTCGCTCCGATATCCCGGAGCAATTGCACCCGGGCCTTGATGATGAAGGCCACGTTGCCCAAGCCGGGGAAGTTGCCGAAGACGTCCCAGAATTTAAGGCCGTGATAACTCGGGTCCGGTTCGGTAAACTCCGGGAACTTTCCGTTTCCCCAGTTGAACTTTCCCGCGTCGACGATCACGCCGCCGATGGAAGTGCCATGCCCGCCGATGAACTTCGTCGCCGAGGTGGCCAGGATATCAACCCCGTAGTCGATGGGTTTGATCAAGCCGACCCCGACGGTGTTGTCGACGATGAAGGGAATTCCCGCCTCCTGGGCAATCTTCGCAATCGCCTCGTAATCGGGGACATCCAGCTTGGGATTGCCGATGCTCTCGGCATAGATGGCCCGGGTCTTTTCCGTGATCGCCGCTTTGAAGGCTTCCGGTTTTTTGGAATCGACAAACTTGACCGTCCGCCCCAGCTTGGGAAGGGTATAGTGAAAGAGCTGATAGGTTCCGCCGTAGAGATTATCCGCCGAGACAATCTCGTCTCCCACCCGGGTAATGTTCAGGATCGCCAGCGTTTCTGCGGCCTGTCCCGAGGACACGGCCAGCGCGCCCGTTCCTCCTTCGAGGGCGGCGATTCTCTTTTCAAAGACATCCGTCGTGGGATTCATGATCCGCGTGTAAATATTGCCGAATTCCTGAAGTCCGAAGAGGCTCGCGGCATGAGAGGTGTCCTTGAAGACATACGAGGTGGTCTGATAAATAGGTACGGCCCGGGCGCCGGTCGTGGGGTCGGGGCTCTCCTGGCCCGCGTGCAATGCCAATGTTTCCAATCTTCTTTCCGTCATTTTCTTTTCCTCCTGTGTTTTAGTTTGTTTGTTGTCAAAAAATAAAAAACCCACCCACCGTTACATATCGCTTCCGGTGGGTGGGTTTCGTCGTCTTATTATGCCATGACTGTTGCCAGTAAATTACATAAACGAACCTCCCCGTTTCCGGCGGCGGGTATGCATATGGCAACACATCATCATGGGCAGGCGGGCGGCGTCTTCACGGCGACCCTGCGTCGAGGCTATGGTTCTTTGTAATGCCAAATGATCCTTCATAGTTTCGTTACCCCCGCCTTGAGGGTGCCTTTCATTGATAATTTCCTCAAATCAACCAGACAACTTAATGTCTACTGTTTTTATAGGAATGGTAGATATTATATGGAGCTGATTTTGTCAAGAAAAAAAACTC
>JANXZC010000146.1 GCA_025355725.1 Syntrophus sp. (in: bacteria) | reverse complement strand
TCGTACGAGTCGAAGGAAAATACCGCCCCCATGCATTGAGTCACCCGTGAGACGGCTGCCGGGAATTTCGTAGCCGCCGGAAAAACAGATTTTGTCCTCACGGGGCATATCGGACCCAAGGCCACGGCCTTGCTCAAAGAGGCGGATGCGAGGATCTTTCTCGGCGCTACCGGGTCGGTGAAGTCAGCCATTGCGGCCTTCCAGGCGGGTCAACTCGAAGAGCAGGCATAGGAGGCACCGTTTCTTGCGGGCGGACGCACTCGGTTTTTTATCGGTAACTTTATTTTATTTAAACAGCCCGGCGAAGCGCCATTTTTTCCGCTTTTTCCAATTCCCCTTGAGATATGCATAATTAGCCAGCAGCGGCAGGACCGAAGTTGCCTCGGCGAAAACCATTTTTTCATAGGCCACGTCCACCTTTCCCCACGATTGGGCCTCCCTCAGGGTGGAGCTGGAGCAGGCGCCGTCCCGGACATCCGCCACGGTAATCTGGATAGCGTATTTATGCATGGGGACTTCCTTACCGAGGATCTCGGCGCAGATGACCGTATCCTGTACGAAATTCTTGGGAACGCCGCCGCCGATCATGAGTAATCCCGTGGTCCCCGCCTTGATCTTGATCATTGTCAACTCCCGGAAATCTTTCACCGAATCGATGGACAGGCAGTTATCGGGCCGTTCATGCTGATGAAGTACGAGGCCGAATCCGGCGCTGCTGTCGGAAAAGGCAGGGCAGAAAATGGGGACGTCGTTTTCATAGGCCGCCTGAACAAGGGAATCTTTCTTCTTGGCGTGGGTGGTCAGATATCTCCCCATCTCCCAGATGAACTCCCGGGAGGAGTAAGGTCGGGGGGCCAGGGCGTCGGCTATCTCCTTGACGGTGCGGTCGCAGCCCTGCAACTGCTCCTCATCGATATAGGTGTCATAGATCCGGTCGATATAGAGGGAACGGAGCAATTGGTCATCCACATGGGGCGAACCCTGATAGTGACGGAACCCGAGGGCCTCGAAAAAATCCATATCCACAATCGCGGCGCCCGTGGCCACGATGGCGTCCACCATGTTGTTTCTGACGAGATCGACATAGATCTGCATACACCCGGCGGCAGAAGTGCTGCCGGCAATGGTCAGGATCACGGCGCATTTTCTGTCTTTCAGCATCCCATCGTAGATGTCGGCGGCATCTCCCAAGTCCCTGGCAGTAAAGGACATTTTTTTCATGGCCTCGACAATGCCTACGGCGTCAAAAGATTTGATGTCGATATGCCGGACCGGTTTTTTCAAAAAATCTTTTTTCTTCATATACTCCTCAATTTTGAAAAGATGTTTTCCCTTAAATCATAGACGGATAAATGTCAATAACTTAAGAAAAACTACCTTGTCATCCCCCCTGATTTCTGATACGCCTCGCCTCAGAAAGAAGGCAGGTCATGCAAGACGTCTGGACAGTCAGCCAGCTCAGTGATCATATTAAATCCCTTTTGGAAGCCAGTTTTGAGGCCGTCTGGGTGGAAGGGGAGGTGTCCAACCTGCGCCGTCCGGCGTCCGGCCACAGCTATTTCACCTTGAAGGACGACCGGAGCCAGATCCGGGCCGTGATCTTCCGGTCGGCGCAAAAGCTGCCCTTTGATATCGAAGACGGTCTGCATATCGCCTGCCGGGCCCGGATTACCGTCTATACCCCGCGAGGAGACTACCAACTCATCATTGACCGGGTGGAGCCCAGAGGGCTGGGGGCGCTCCAGAAGGCCTTCGAACAGCTCAAGGCCAAACTTCAGGCGGAGGGATTGTTCGATGAGAGGCATAAAAAACCCATACCGTTCCTGCCGAAGCGTGTTGGCGTGATCACCTCCCCCACCGGCGCAGTGATCAGGGATATCCTCCAAGTAACGGGTCGTCGTTTCCCTGCGGTTTCCATCCTTATTGCCCCCGTGCGGGTCCAGGGACCCGAAGCGCCCCCGGAGATTGTCAA
Source organism: Syntrophus sp. (in: bacteria) (assembly GCA_025355725.1). Lineage (GTDB taxonomy): Bacteria > Desulfobacterota > Syntrophia > Syntrophales > UBA8958 > UBA8958. The sequence goes on along the minus strand of JANXZC010000146.1, from coordinate 8,104 downwards.
GGCCATCGACACCCTACAGAAACAGCGTGACGTCGATGTCATCATCCTGGCCCGGGGAGGAGGTTCACTGGAAGATCTGCACCCCTTCAACACGGAAGAGGTAGCCCGGGCGGTTTTCCGTTCCCCCATTCCCATCGTCTCCGCCGTCGGCCATGAAACGGATTATACCATCACGGATTTCGTTGCCGACCTGCGGGCGCCGACCCCTTCCGCGGCGGCGGAAATGATTGTCCCGTCCCGGGAACAACTGTGCCGGCAAATAGACGGCTCCTACGGGCGCCTCCTGCATGTCCAGCAGCGGTTGGCGGTACGGCGGCGGGAAAGGGTCGCCGAGGCAACCCGGCGCCTCAAATCACCGGACCGCATCCTCAGCGATTTCCGCCTGATCCTCGATGATCACCTGGATAAGTTGACCTTGTCCGTGAACCGGACCTGCGCTGGTCGCAGCCAGGAGCTGCGTTATCTGCAGACCCGTCTCGCTCAGGCCGGTCCCGGCGCTAGAATCGAAAACTCCCGGATGATCGTCGCCCACCGGGGGCAGCAGCTTGTTACCGGGATGCGGAGCTGTATCAAAGAAAACAGGCATGCAATGGATCGGCAACAGATCGCCCTCCAGAACCTCAGTCCCCTGGGGGTTTTGCAAAGGGGTTACAGTATCACCCGCCGGCTCCCGGAGGGTACCATCGTGAAAAATGTGGATATCCTTGCCGCCGGCGATCATATCGATGTTCAGGTGGCCTCGGGAAATATCCGCGCCCGGGTGGAAGATGTGGTATAAGCAGAAGACTGGAAGGAAGAAAGCATGGCCAAGGACAAATTTGAAGAAGCCCTGAAGAAACTTGAAGAATTGGTTAAAAAGATGGAATCAGGAGATCTGGCCCTCGAGGACTCCCTGAAGGCCTTCGAGGAAGGGATCCGTCTGATTCGCTTCTGCACCGGGAAACTCGATGAGGCGGAAAGAAGAGTGGAAATTCTTATCAGGGATGATCAGGGCGACATTACCTCGGCGCCCTTCCCGCGGAATGAAGGCGATGCACTCTGAGAACGGGACGACTCTGGAAACCTATCTCGCAGAGCGTAAGGCCCTCATCGACGCGGCCCTGGAACGATTTCTCCCTGGGGAGGAAGACGGTCCGGAAATCATTCATCAGGCGGTCCGCCATAGCCTTTTCGCCGGCGGCAAACGGCTGCGGCCTATTCTCTGCGTGGCCGCCGTCGAGGCCGTCGGCGGTTGCGGGCAGGATTTCCTTTCCTGCGCCTGCGCCCTGGAGATGATCCACACCTACTCACTGATCCATGATGACCTGCCGGCAATGGACAATGATGACTATCGGCGGGGAATGCCGACGAGTCACCGGGTCTTTGGTGAAGGGATCGCTATCCTTGCCGGGGACGCCCTGCTGACTGAGGCCTTTCACTTACTCTCCCGCCCGGAATTTACAAAGGACGACAACGCGGAGAAACGCCTCCAGGTATTTAATCTTATTGCCCGGGCGGCAGGAACGGCGGGCATGGTCGGGGGGCAGGTCATGGATCTGCAGGGGGAAGGAAAAACCGTGACATTGGAGACCCTCGAGGATATGCACCGACGCAAGACGGGGGCCATGCTCACCGTTTCCGTCGTCTCCGGGGCCATCCTTGCCGGAGCGACGGCAGCAGAGACCGCAGCCCTTTCCCGTTACGGTCAAGATATCGGCCTTGCCTTTCAAATCGCCGATGACATCCTGAATGTTACCGGCGACAGCGTTCTCATGGGCAAAGGTACGGGCAGTGACCTATCCAGAGGGAAGACTACCTTTCCTGCCCTGATGGGACTGGAAGCATCCCGGAGGCGCCTGGCGGAGCTGGTCGAGGGGGCCGCTGCTCACCTCGCCGGTTTCGATCACCGGGCCAAGCCCCTAAGACAGATTGCCAGATATATAATGGAAAGAAATAGATGAAAAGAATACTCGACAGCATCAATGACCCTGAGGACATCCGGCACCTCGATCTCCCGTCTCTGGACATCCTTGCCCAGGAAATACGAAAACTTATTGTGGAGACGGTATCGAGAACCGGCGGCCATCTTGCCTCCTCTCTCGGTGCCGTAGAACTGACCCTGGCGATTCACTACGTCTTTAACACCCCCAAAGACAGGCTCATCTGGGACGTGGGGCATCAGGCTTACGCCCACAAGATCATCACCGGACGGCGGGATGTTTTCCACACCCTGCGCCGGAAGGGGGGCATTAGTGGTTTCCCGAAAAGGGAAGAGAGCGTTTATGATGTTTTCAATGTCGGCCACAGCAGCACCTCCATCTCTGCCGCTACGGGGATGGCCGAGGCCAGGCGCATCAAGGGGGGCAATAACAAGGTCGTCGTGGTCATTGGTGACGGTTCCATGTCGGCAGGCATGGCCTTCGAGGGGCTGAACTGGGCGGGAGACCGCAAAGAGGACCTGGTTATCATTCTCAATGACAATGAGATGTCCATTTCTCCCAACGTGGGGGCCCTGTCTTCCTATTTGAACCGCATCATGACCGGAGAGGCCGTTACCCGGATGCGAACGGATATTAAGACTTTTTTGAAGAGCATCCCCTCCATCGGCGGCCATATGCTGAATTTTTCCCGTCAGGTCGAGGAATCACTCAAGGCCTTTTTCTTGCCCGGCGCCCTTTTTGAAGACCTCGGCTTCACCTATGTGGGCCCCCTGCAGGGGCACCGCCTGGACCGCCTGATCAAGAATCTTCAGAATATCAAAAAGATGGAAGGACCGGTCCTTGTTCACGTCCTGACAAAAAAGGGGAAAGGGTACCTTTACGCTGAGGAGGAACCCCTCCGCTTTCATGGAATTTCGTCTTTCTGCGTCGAAACGGGGCAGCCGGAAGGCGGCGATGCCTGCCCTGCCCCCATTACCTATACCAAGATGTTCGGCGAGACCCTCGTTCGTCTCGCCCGGCAAGACGCGAGAATTGTGGCGATCACCGCCGCGATGTGCGACGGCACCGGTCTGGACCAGTTCGCCCGGATCTTTCCGGATCGCTTTTTCGATGTCGGTATTGCGGAACAGCACGGCGTCACCTTCGCCGCCGGTCTGGCCGCAGAGGGAATGATCCCCGTCGTGGCCATTTATTCCACCTTCATGCAGCGAGCCTATGACCAGATTATCCATGATGTCTGTCTCCAGAATCTCCATGTCGTTTTTTGTCTCGACCGGGGCGGTTTTGTCGGCGATGACGGCGCTACCCACCACGGCGTCTTTGACCTGTCCTATCTGCGGGCCATTCCGAATATGATCGTCATGGCCCCGAAAGATGAAAACGAACTACAGCACATGCTGAAGACAGCGGTAGAGTGCAGAGGTCCGGTGGCCGTGCGTTACCCCCGGGGCAGCGGCAGGGGCGTTCCCCTTGACGACACGCTGGTTCCCCTGGAGATCGGCAGGGGGGAAATCCTCTGTGAAGGTTCGGACCTGGCTATCATCACCATCGGCGCCACCGTCGATGCCGCCCTCAACGCCGCAGAAGAACTCGGGAAAGAAGGCATCTCCGCCCGGGTTGTCAATGCCCGCTTCGTCAAGCCCCTGGATGGAGAGCTCATCTGCAGGACCGCAAAGGAGCTGAAACGGATTGTTATTGTAGAGGAAAACGTCCTCATGGGAGGTTTTGGAAGTGCCGTGCTGGAAACCCTGGCCGGCAGTGGGATCAACGATGTACAGGTCCGGCTCTTGGCCATACCGGATGCCTTTGTGGAACACGCCACCCAACAGGAGCTCAGGCATATAGCCGGCATCGATAAGGATGCAATTCTTGCCGCGGCCCGGGAACTGGTAAAAAAATGACCACGATATGACTAAGGTCCGCCTAGACATTCTCCTTGTTGATCGCCAGCTGGCGCCGACCAGGGAAAAGGCCCGGGCCATGATCCTCGCCGGGGCGGTGCTCGTTGAAGAGCAGTGTGTGGATAAAGCAGGAACCCTGGTAACTCCCCACGTATCCCTGCGCATTAAAGGAGAAGTGTCTCCCTATGTCAGCCGTGGGGGTCTGAAGCTGAAAGGGGCTCTGGAGGCATTTGAAATCAGTGTCAGTAACCTGGTGATCCTGGATGCAGGAGCCTCCACGGGAGGATTTACCGACTGCCTGCTCCAGGAGGGGGCCAAAAAAGTCTATGCCCTGGATGTGGGTTACGGCCAATTAGCCTGGCGACTCCGCCAGGATCCCCGGGTGGTCGCCATTGAACGCACCAATATCCGTTACTTTGACGGCCGTGGCATCGAGGAAAATCTGGATATGGCCACCGTGGATGCGTCTTTCATCTCCCTAAAGCTAATCATTCCGCCCATCTGCCGCCTGGTAAGACAGGACGGGTTTATCCTGGCCCTGATCAAACCCCAATTCGAAGTAGGGAGAAAACAGGTGGGCAAGCACGGCGTTGTCCGGGAGCCTGCCTTGCATCAGCAGGTCATTGAGGAGATGAAAATCTTTTTTCAGGAAACAGGGCTGGAGGTGTTGGGAACCTGTGAGTCCTCCCTCGTGGGGCCGGCGGGAAACCACGAATTTTTTATCTACGCGAAAAACATGAAATGAGTATCAAGCTTGCGGAAACAGCGGGATTCTGTATGGGGGTCAGGCGAGCCGTGGACATGGTCCTCGAGCTTGCCCAGCACAAAGGCCGGAAAACGATCTACACCTACGGGCCCCTGATTCACAACCCCCAAACCGTGGAGTTGCTCAAGAGCAGGGGTATTATTCCCGTCGCCCATCTGGAAGAAATCCCCCCGGGAGAAGCAGGGCTTACCATTATCATTCGCGCCCACGGCATATCCCCTCAAGAAAGAAGAAGTCTCAAGGAAAAAGGGCTGAAGATCATTGACGCCACCTGCCCCAAGGTCGGCCGCGTCCAGGCCATCATCAAAAAACATGCTGTCCAGGATTTCACGATCCTCATCATCGGCGATGCCCAGCACCCTGAGGTCAACGGACTGCTGGGATATGCCTACGGGAAAGGCCTGGTGATCAACCATCCCGCAGATGTCCCGCAACTCCCCGCTCTGGACAAGGTATGTGTTGTCGCGCAAACGACCCAGAGCGTCGATGAATATCAGCATATAGTCGATGAGATCCGCAAGCGATACCCCGACGCCGTCATTTTCGATACTATCTGCGATTCAACGGAAAAAAGACAGCTGGAGGTCAAATCCCTGGCGGAAGAAATGGACGCCATGATTATTGTCGGAGGCAAAAACAGCGCCAATACACAACGCCTGGCTGCATTGTCGGAGCTGCAGGGGGCTCCGACCTTTTATGTGGAAACGGCAAATGATCTGGTTGCAGAAAAGTTGAAGACCTTTAAAAAGATTGGCGTCTCCGCCGGCGCCTCCACCCCCAACTGGATCATCGATCGGGTAGTGGACAACGTCACCACCCAGCAGACCGAGCATGCCCCAAAGATAAAATACCTTTTTAAATTATGGATATGGATGGTCAGAACGGATCTTTATTCCGCCCTTGGGGCCGGCTGCCTTGCCGTCGCCAGCATGTTCCTCCAGAGGCTTGAAATCCAGCCACTGTACGTCCTGATAACTGCTTTATATGTCTATGCCATGCACACCCTGAACCGTTTCATCAATCGACAAACGGGCAGTATCATCGGCTCTTTCCGGGAAGACTCCTACCGGAGGCATGAAAAAACATACATCAGAACCGCTGTTCTATCGCTGATTATTGCCTTGGGGGCCGGCTTTTTTTCGGGACCCGTCCCTTTCCTCTTTCTGCTGATCATGTCCACCCTCGGCATCCTCTATAATACCAAATTGTTACCGGCGGGTTGGCGATTCCGGAGCGTCAAGGACCTGCCGGGATCAAAAAATGTATCCATGGCCTTTGCCTGGGCTGCCATCGCCGCCGTTCTTCCCCCCCTGGCCGAGGAGCTGACCCTGACGGCGGCCACGGGCGTCTCCTTTGCCTTTATCTTCGGGATCGTTTTCATCCGTTCGGCCCTGTCCGACGTCCTGGATATACAAAGCGACAAGCTCATCGGAAGGGAGACCATACCCGTCCTTATCGGCAAGACCCATACCCAGAACCTGCTCCATCTGGCTTCCCTCCTGCTCCTGCTGTTGCTTGTCGCCGCTTTTCCTCTGGGATGGACAACGTCGGCGAGTTTTTTCCTGATCCCCCCCGTTATTTATATATGGATTTGCTTCCAGGTTTATGATAGAAAACCGGGTCTTATCGGGGTAGTCATGGAAGGCATTCTGGAAACGGCTTATATCATTGCCGGATTAAGTACATGGACGTGGCTTTTGATCAGCAGGGGGATATGGGCATGAAGAGGAAATCGTGGGTTTGGGCAGGGCTCCTGACGGCGGTGATCCTGAGCATCATCGCCTGTGGCGGGTCTATCCGCTATGCGGAGAGAGACCCGGATATGAAGGATTTTCACCCCCGGACCATCGGCCTGCTGTCCACCGACGTGGGAACCTATGGGGAGGCCCGGGGCGTCATCGATGAGATGATCATCGCGGCCCTGATCGACAAGCGTTGGTTTGCCACGGTCTTGCCATCCGCTACTATAAAGAATCAGCTCAAGAACGATCAGGAACTTCAAAAAACGGTCGCCGATTACCTCCTGAAGCTCAATACGGTAAATTACTCTGACCCTGCTCTGAGCAAACAGATTGGAGATTCCTTGAAGATCGAAGCCTTTCTCATCGTCACGGTTGATTCCTGGAATTATTCGGTAGAACAAAAAGAAAAGGTCCCTCAAGACGTGGCCAAGGCAGGTCTGAGCATGAAGCTGATCGAAGCAGAGACGGGAAGAATAGCCTGGAAGGCGGGACACAACATCGTGAAGGAATATACATTCTTGAAACCGGATCTAAAAGATATGGGAAAGAGCGTAGCCAATGCCATGATTGACGCCATGCCCCATTAACGAAGATAATCAGGGAGGACATTATGAAAGAAAAGGTACTAAAAGCCCTCGACAAGATTCGGCCGAACCTTCAGGCGGATGGCGGGGATGTACAACTCATCGATGTCACGGACGACGGAGTCGTGAAGGTAAAGCTCCTCGGGGCTTGTCACGGTTGTCCCATGGCCCAGATGACGCTTAAAAATGGTATTGAACGCCTCTTGAAGAAAGAAATTCCGGAAGTCCGGGAAGTCATATCTGCATAAATATTTACAAGAAAAGGAGATAGTAAAAATGGCTTACATAATTACAGATGAATGCATAGCTTGTGGTTCCTGCGAAGACGAATGCCCGCTAGAGGCCATAAGCGAAGGCGAGGACAAATACGTGATTGACCCCAAGGTTTGTAACGACTGTGGAGCATGTGCGGATCAATGTCCCGTTGAGGCCATCATTCCCGGGACCGATAAATAAGACTGCAAGCCGTATCTCTTCATTTTATCACCCAGAACTAGATATTATTATGGGATTATTCGTAACCTTTGAAGGAATTGAAGGCTGTGGGAAAACCACCCAGATTCTCCTGGCGGCAGATTACCTTGCCAAGCAGGGAATTCCCTGTCTCCGGACGGAGGAGCCGGGAGGCACTACCCTGGGAAGAAAACTTCGGGAGATGCTCCTCAATCGCGGCCCCTTCATTCTCTACCCGGAGACGGAACTGCTTTTATTCACTGCCGCCCGGGCGCAGCATGTGCGGGAAGTAATTCTTCCCGCCCTTGAGGAGGGAAAGGTGGTCCTCTGCGACCGCTTTGCCGATGCTACATTGGTCTACCAGGGTTATGCCCGGGGACTGGATATTGAGCTAATCAGTTTTCTTAATTCCTTTGTGACGAATTCCCTGAAACCTCATCTGACCCTGCTTTTCGATCTGCCGGTGGAGGTGGGGCTGAACCGGGCACGGGAGAGAATCGCCCGCCTCAACCAGGCGTCACGGGAAGACCGTTTTGAAGAAGAAGACCTGACGTTTCACAGGAAAATCCGCGAAGGGTATCTCTTGCTTGCCCATCAGGAAAAAGACCGCTTTCGGGTCATTGATGCTGCGGGTTCCGTGAATGATCTTCAGGAGACGGTTCGTTTCCATCTCGATACGATCTTGGGGTCAGACTTACTTATTGACATCTGAGGTCAAATGTCAATAAGTAAGTCTAAC
>JANXZC010000140.1 GCA_025355725.1 Syntrophus sp. (in: bacteria) | reverse complement strand
TTTGTTCTGATCGGCGATGGCATACTACGTCGAGATCTGGAAAAGTTGGTGAAAGATTTAAATATCCAGGATCATATCCTTTTTACTGGTCAAAGAACGGATATCAGGGATACGCTGACAGCATTGGATGTAGTTGTTATTCCTTCGGTTTTGGAAGGTTTTCCCATTGTCACCCTCGAAGCCATGGCCATGGGCAAGCCCATTATCGCCACCGCCATTGATGGCATCACCGAACAGATCATGGACGGTAGAGAAGGCATCCTCGTCCCGCCCAGGAATACCACCAACCTCGCCCAAGGTATTATAAAAATCGCTTCCAATCCAGACATGGCAGATACCCTCGGCAAAGCGGCCAGGGAAAGAGTAACCACCGAATTTTCAGTCGAGCAAATGATCAAGGCCACCATCCATGTCTATGACGATCTGCAATAATTCACCCCTATCTGAATCCACGGGCGTCTTATGCCCCTATCCCTGAAAGATCCGTTGCCTTGACTTTCTGCATCAAAAAAAATGTTTTCCTGGCAAGAAAGCTCTTAACCGGCCTCTTGACCTATGCGCCCGTTTTAAACCAGCAGCTCTTCCGTTTGCGTGAATCTCTGACCGGACATTCGCGTAGGCAGGTGGCTGTAGCGACAGCGCCCTATTGTTATGCCGTCTGGATGCGGCACCTGCTCCAGTGGCATACCACAGACACAGCGAGATTTCCCGAAGCGTTGGCGGAAATCGGCCCTGGGAATTCGCTGGGCGTGGGGCTGGCGGCGCTGCTTAGTGGCATAAACCGATATTATGCCTTGGATGCCGTTGCACAGGTGGACTTCCATAAAAATAGAGATATTTTGGAAGACTTGGTTAAATTGTTTGCTGATAAAACGAGAATACCCGATCACGAGGAATATCCGGACCTGGGTCCACCATTGCAATCGTATGCCTTTCCCGATCATATCTTGTCGAATGACCGCCTAAGTGTTTCTTTAAAGGCCAAACGGATTGAGCGTATTCGGCAGAACATCAGCAATATGTCGTCCCGTGAAAATAGCGACATGCTCACCTACATCATTCCCTGGAGTGGCGCGTTGCCACCAGGAATGCTTGAATCTCTGGATTGGGTCCTTTCCCAATTTGTCATGGAACACATCGACGATTTGCCTGCCGCTTATGAGCAGTTTTACGGTCTTTTAAAACCAGGGGGATGCATGACCCATCATATCGATTTCCGTTCCCACTGGACATCTTATGAATGGAATGGCTATTGGGCCTATGAAGAGAAGACATGGAGAATGATCAGGGGTAAGCGACCATATTTCATCAATAGAATGCCTCTTTCCGAGCATTTATCTTGCATCAAGAAAGCGGGCTTTGAAGTTCTCAACCTGATAAAGACAAAATGTGATTCCGGGATTTCGCCAAATGAGTTGGCTCGACGTTTTCACAATCTTTCTACAGATGATCTTCAAACAATGGGGGCCATGATTGTTGCAAGAAAGCCATGAATAAAGATATGCAACTGGCGATAAACATCGCCGGAATCGGCGACCTAATCTTGGCATCAAAAAGCCTGAGAGCGTTGAAACAGTCGCGCCCAGAGGCGGAACTCTGGCTGATGACGAGCTCAGAGGCTGCCGTTCTGGCAGCTAATTATCCCTATATCGATCGGGTCATCCCCTTTCCCATCCGTGAATTTGGACGAAATCGACGCTATTTGACCAAAATGTGGCATACTGTAAATGATTTGAGGCATATCCATTTCCGACACTGCATCAACCTCTATCTGGTCGGTTCCTGGTTGGGAGCAGCCAAGATGGGACTCCTTTTTTCCCTGATTCAGGCCGACGGAAAAGTCGGTCAAGACGCCTATGGATTCGGTCGCTTCCTCACGGCAAAAGTGCCCACCGACACTTTCGTGAGGCAGCATTTCGTAGACGCTATGTGTGAGATCGCAGCCCTGGCCGGGGCCGTACCGGATGAGGAAGGTATGGATGTGTATTGGAACAAAACTTGTGAAACACAATGGACCCCCTTTTTTGATGAGTACAAGGATGCACTTTTGATCGGTATCAATCCGGGCGGCGTTCGACCCAACCGGCGCTGGAATCCGGATTATTTCGTTACGGTCACAGAAGAACTGCTGCGGGCTTACCCTCTTTCCCGAATCGTCCTTTTCGGAGGGCCAGGTGAAGAATTTTTGGCAAAATATATCGAAAGCCACATCCAATCTCCCAAAACGGTTTCTCTGGCGGGTAAATTGAACCTGAATGAGCTCTGTTATATCATCAGCAAGCTAGATCTTTTCATAACCAACGACAGTGGTCCGATGCACATCGCCGCCGCCACCGGAACACCAGTTGTGGCGATCTTCGGTCCTGAAAACCCCCTTCATCTCCGACCGTATACACAGGAATCACTTTATCGTGCGGTACACAAAGATGTACCATGTCTTCCTTGCAGTAAATCCTCCTGTGAAGACACGATTTGCCTTTCATCTATTGTGCCCAATGATGTTTTCAAAGCCTCTGTGGAACTACTCGATACAACACAAGGGACTCAAAGATGAAGAATGCAGAAGGTCTGTAGCCGGCAGCATCATCTCAAAGGGAGAGAACATTGACCTTTTACCAATACGGAATCTGCGAGATCATTCATAACTAATGTGCGGCATCTGCGGAAAACTTGCTTTTACCGGTCTCCCGGTTGATGAGGACCTCCTGAGACGGATGACGAACCTTCTGGCTCATCGGGGGCCGGACGATTCCGATGTCTATTTGCGCCATCAGGGTAATGTCAGTTGCGGTCTCGGCCACCGGCGGTTGAGCATCATCGACCTGACGGAGGCCGGTCGGCAGCCGATGACGAACGAAGACCGGACACTCTGGATGGTCTTCAACGGTGAGATTTACAATTTTGCCGCCCTCAGAGAGGAACTGGTCAGCAAAGGCCATCGGTTCGCCTCCCGGACCGACAGCGAGGTCATCATCCACCTCTTTGAGGAGGAGGGGGCGACCGGGATCGCCCGGCTCGTCGGCATGTTCGCCCTGGCCCTCTGGTCGGAAAAGACACGCACCTTAGTTCTCGCCCGCGACCACGTCGGCATCAAACCGCTAGTCTATTACTGGGACGGAAAGAATTTCCTCTTCGCCTCGGAGATCAAATCCATCCTTGCCGATCCCACCGCAAGGAAAGAGATGGATCTGGAGGCCCTCGACCTCTATCTCAGCCTTAATTACATCCCCGCCCCCCATACGATCTTCAAGAACATTCGCAAACTCCGTCCAGGCCATATCCTGACAATACGGGACGGCGTGCTCAAGGAAGAAATGTTCTGGGATATCGCTCCCGGGGCGCACGAAATGCACGGGATGCCCACCAACCCACAGGTACAGAATCACCGCGATTTTGAAGAGACGAAGACGACCCTCTTCCATACCCTGGAGGATGCCGTCCGCAGCCAGATGGTTGCCGATGTCCCCCTCGGGGCGTTCCTGAGCGGCGGGATCGACTCGAGCGTCATTGTGGGACTCATGGCGCGCAACGCCTCCCAGCCGGTGAAAACCTACGCCATCGGCTTTGCGGACATGCCGATGTACGATGAAAGCGCCTACGCACGCGAAGTGGCAGCATTTCACAAAACGGAACACCACGAAATCATGTTGAGCTCGCGGGATATCATCGATACGATCCCAGCCGTCCTTGCATCCTTCGACGAACCCTTCGGCGATTCCTCCGCTGTTCCCACCTACGTTGTCGCCCGGGAGACCGTTCGTGACGTCACTGTCGCCCTCTCAGGCGATGGCGGCGATGAACTCTTTGCCGGCTACCGCATGTACAAGGGCGAGGCATGGCACCGCCGTTATTGCCTCCTCCCCCGACTCCTCCGGGCGTCTCTTCTGGAACCGATCATCCGTTCCCTTCCCGATTCCCGGGACAACAAATTTGGGGAACAGATCCGGAGGATCAAGAAATTCCTCCGCGGGGCAAATGAGACCTTCCCGGAGCGGATCTTTGCCTGGAATGAGCTCTTCAGCCGGGAAAGCAAAAAGGCTCTTCTGACCGATAGTTACGGCAAAGACCAACCACTGGCGCCGGGATTGTTCGCCGCCGCCCTGAACCGAATGCCTTCCGACTACATCAACCGGATGCTCTACGCCGACCTCAAGATCTCCCTGCCCGCGGACATGCTCTGGAAGGTGGACATGATGAGCATGCGTCATTCCCTGGAGGTCCGGGTCCCCCTGCTCGATCATCGGGTCTGCGAACTGGCATTTACAATCGGGGGCAAATGGAAAATAAGACACGGCCGCAGTAAATATGTGTTCATAGAAACCTTCAAGGACATCCTTCCGAAATCACTTCACAACCGTCCCAAGTGGGGCTTTGAGATGCCGATCAGCAAATGGCTGAAGTCAGACCTGCGCTATCTCATCGAAGAGAATCTCTCCCTAGAAAGAATCAACAGGGAAGGGATTTTCCATTACCCTGCCATCAAAATACTCATAGACAACCTCATGGAAAATCGCTCCGACACTTCCTGGCATATCTGGAATCTCATCGTATTTCAGGTCTGGTACTCCCATTATGGTAAAAACTAAAGTTATTCATGTCATCACCCGTTTCGACAAGGGGGGGTCGGCGGAGAACACCTTTCTGACCGTACAGGGCCTGAATAAAGACAAATACGAGGTTATCCTAATACAAGGGCTTGCCGAAGAATCCCTTATGGGGCCGGAAGAAACGGTGGCAGTAGAAAGAAATCTTGCAGAAGCCGAAAAAAGTGGTGTCAAAGTCATCACTATCCCCGAACTGGTACGAAGCATCCAGCCCCTTAACGACCTCATGGCCCTTTTCGCTCTGATAAGAATCTTCAAAGATGAAAGACCACATATAGTGCATACCCACACCTCCAAAGCGGGCATTCTTGGGCGGTGGGCCGCGTTCTTCACAAATATCACGATAATTGTCCACACGCCCCACGGCCATGTATTCTGGGGATATTTCAATAAAGGGAAAACCGCGTGTTTCATTCTTGTGGAAAGACTGACGGCATCTATTACGGATAAGATCATCACCCTTACGGAACAGGAGAAGAAAGACCATCTGCACTTCAAGATCGCGCCCGATGAAAAGTTTACCGTGATCCACAGCGGCGTCGATCTGGCTGCCTTTTCGGATTCACGGATAAATGCATCGACAATGAGGGAAAAGCTGGGAATACCCCCGGAAGCCTTTGTTGTGGGTACGGCAGGCAGGCTCACCCCCATCAAGGGGCAACGTTATTTGCTTGAAGCGGCGGCGTTGATTTCCTTGCGAAAACCGGATATATATTTTGTCTTTTTAGGCGATGGTGAGTTGGCCCCCGAACTTGGCCATATGGCTTCCTCTCTGTGGATAAATAACATTATGTTTCTTGGCTGGCGGCAAGATGTCCCCGATGTTATGTCAACATTTGACATTTTCGTCCTCCCTTCACTGAATGAAGGAATGGGCAAGGTTCTTGTCGAAGCCATGGCCTTGGGAAAACCTATTGTCGCAAGCAATGTCGGAGGCATTCCCGATCTTGTAACTCACAATCACAATGGCCTGCTCTTCCCCCCCGCAGATGCAGAGGGACTTGCCCACAGCATCTGCGTATTGCTTCATGATCCGGTAAAAAGAAAGGAAATGGGCGACCGGGGAAAGGTTGTAGCCGCCGATTACAGCGCCGAGGCGATGATTAAGAAAATCGACCGGCTCTATGGTGAGGCAATTTCATGAATTATGGTAAAATATCAAGTTGACAGAACCAGTCAATATCTGGGATGTATGGCTAAGAGAGTAGTGCGTAGGCTATCATGGTAATCCGCCTTGGGGAGTCTCCTGAGCGGATTTTCATCGGGAAGGAAAAAGCGATAATAGATTGGGGACCTTTCAGACTACTTTTATTGTGAATGAGAAGACTAAAACCGGATTCGTTGTCAGCAATCCGGTTTTAGCGGCATTTTTTGAGGATAAAATATGATCATTGCCGTCCATCAGCCCCAGTACCTTCCTTGGCTCGGTTACTTCGACAAGATTGATCGTGCCGATGTCTTCGTCCTCCTCGACAACGTCCAGTTCAAAAAAAATGAGTGGCAGAACCGCAACCGGATCAAGACGGCCCAGGGCCCCCAATGGCTTACCGTTCCCGTCCTGTACCGGTTTCCCCAGTTGATTTGCGAGGTCGGAATCAACTCTAAAGAACGCTGGCAACACAAACAACGGCAATCCATCCTGTCGAATTACCGGAAGGCCCCCTGCTGGTCGCTCCTGGAATCTTTTTTCGAGGAGATCTTCACTGAGGAATGGCAGACAATCTCAGCGCTGAATATCCATGTCGTCCGGGAATTAGCTGCCCTGATGGGGATTACGACGCCTCTACATGTAGCCTCGGAGCTTCCAATTTTTCCGGAGGACCCTGATGAGCGTCTCATAGCCATTACCCGTCATTTCGGCGCCGATACCTACCTCGCCGGCAGCGGCGGCCATGGATATATGGATATGCTAAAATATGAAAACACAGGGATTCAGGTGGTCTTTCAGGAATACCACCATCCTGAATATCAGCAGATGTTTGGCGAGTTTGAACCTTTTATGTCCGTCGTTGATCTGATCTACAATCACGGCCGGGACAGTATTGAGATTATCCGGAGGGGAAGATGAATATCCTGGCAATTGGAGCGCATCCTGATGATATTGAATTCGGCTGCGGGGGAACCCTGCTAAAATACATCCGTAAAGGTCATAACGTCTATCTCCTCGTTATGACGGAAGGACACAAGGGTGGTCAGGCCAAGCTCCGCAGGATGGAGCAGAAGAGTGCCGCCGCGATTCTCAAACCTCAGGAGGTGATCTGGGGCACCTACCGGGACACGGAGCTGTCCCCCAAGATGAATGAAATGGTTCAGGACATCGAGGCGATATTGGAACGCGTACAACCCCATTTTACCTTTGTCAATTACGACGAGGACACCCATCAAGACCATCGCGCCCTGGCCAAGGCAGCCATCTCCGCAACGAGATACGTCAAGAATGTCCTGCTCTACGAAGGACCGACGTCCCAGAACTTCTCCCCGACGGTTTTTGTTGATATCAGGGAGACCTTGGAAGAGAAAATGCAGGTTCTCTTGGCTCATCAGTCCCAGGTGACGAAGACGAATATCGAAGGGCTATCTATTGTAGATATATCCCGGTCAACGGCGGTATTCAGGGGCATATCAGGGCGTGTACAGTATGCGGAAGGTTTTATGCCCCTACGCCTGTTTATAAATATCTGATGCCTGAAACGACCATGATTCCCCACTCCCGACCCTTCCTTGATGATGAAGACTACCGCAATGTCCTGGACGTTCTCAAATCAGGTCGTCTCGTCCAGGGAGAAAGGGTTGCCGCCTTCGAAGAGGCTTTTTGTCTGGAAATGGATCTTCCTGGGGCAGTCGCCGTGAGTTCCGGGACGGCGGCCCTGCATTTGGTCCTCCTCGCCCTGGGGGTGGGAGCAGGGGATGAAGTCATAGTTCCCAGCTACGTCTGCACGGCCCTCTGGCATGCCGTCCGCTATACCGGCGCCACGCCCGTTCTTGCCGATATCGAAGCGGATACCTTCAATATTTCCGTCCCTGATATCATGCCCCGTCTGACTAATAAAACCAAGGCCATCATCATGCCCCACATGTTCGGCCAGTCCGGAGACATGGATGCGCTTCTTAACCTTGACATACCCGTGATCGAAGACTGCGCTCAGTCCATGGGAAGCCATTACCGGGGCCAACCGACGGGAACTTTCGGTGTTGCCGCTATCTTTTCCTTTTACGCCACCAAGGTCATTGCCGCTGGTGAAGGAGGCATGGTGGTCTCCCGGGACGGTCACCTTATAGACAGGATACGGGATATGCGGGACTATGATGAAAAGGAAACCCTCACCCAGTGCTTCAACTACAAGTTGACAGACATGCAGGCGGCCATGGGAACTAGTCAGTTGAAAAAGCTACCCGTTTTTATTGCCCGGCGCCAAGAAGTTGCCCGGCGATATGACTGCGTCCTTCGGGAGGCAAATCTACCGCTGCCGGTCAGTAAACCGGACAGAGGCCACGGCTACTTTCGCTATGTTTTTCTTATTGACAGCATGGATCGCTTCATAAACGATATGGGACGGCTGGGGGTGGTCTGCCGCAGACCGGTTTTCCGCCCTCTTCACGACTACCTGGAACAGACGGGGTTTGAGGTCACAAATCGCGTCTGGCAACGCGCCGTCTCTGTGCCGATATATCCCGGTCTTACGGACGAAGAAGAAGAAACCATTGTATCAAGTATGAAAACATTGCTTTTCAAGGTATAGGTATCCATGGCTTCATTTATCTTTCTCGGTATAGGAGCAACCATTTTTCTCACCCTCCTCCTGCCGGAAATACGCCTCTATTTTTTCAACATAGCAGGCAGATGGTTGTATATCTTTCTTTTTTCTTTTACCCTCTCCCTGCTTATGACACCCCTGATGCGGTGGCTGGCCCAGAGGTTCAACATCTTCGATATTCCCGAGGACAGGAAAATCCACGAACGAGCGACGCCCCTTTTGGGTGGAGGGGCCATTATCATCGCCTTTACCGCCTCCCTCCTGGCAAATATGGTCCTGGAACGGGATATTATCCTCACTCTTTATGCCGGCGGCGCCGTGGCCGTAACGAGCCTGATCGACGACTGGAAGGGTCTCAGGGCCCGCTTCAAGCTTCTCGTGCAGATTCTTGCCGTTCTTTTTTTAATCTATAATGGTGTCGTCCTGAGCCTGTTTTCTGACAAGATATGGTGGGGATATATTTTGAATATATTGCTTACTATGATCTGGATCATCGGGATCACCAACGCCATGAATTTTATCGATGGGATGGACGGCCTCGCCGCCGGTCTCGGGGCGATCATTTCCCTCTTTCTTGCTATCGTGGCTATTCAAACCAATCAGCATGTCCTCGGATGGATCGCCATCGCCATGCTGGGCAGTTGTATGGGTTTCCTGCCTTTCAATTTTCATCCGAAAACTCCGGCCTCCATTTTTTTAGGCGATACGGGCAGCATCTTTCTCGGCTTCGTGCTGGCAAGCCTTGCCATTATCGGAGATTGGGCCGACAACAATCCCATCGTTTCCTTTGCCGCCCCCGTCCTTATCTTCTGGGTACTGATCTTTGACATGACTTATATCACCGTGGAAAGAGTTCTCACAGGGAAGGTAAAAACTGTTAAGCAATGGATCGACTACGTAGGCAAGGATCATCTTCACCACCGGACCTATACCATGCTGGGGGACAAGAGAAAGGCAGTGCTATTCATTTACCTTCTCTCCATCACCCTGGGAGTCAGCGCCATTGCCCTGAGGTATGCCCGGCCCGTGGACGGCATTCTCCTTGTCATTCAGGCCTTTCTTATCACCGTTATCGTCTCCATACTCGATTACTCCGGACGTAAACGATGAAGGCTTCAAAAAAAGCCCCATATGCTTCGTTGCGCTTTATCCTTCGTCACTGCGACGTACACAGAAGTACGCCTCATTCCTCAGGACTCGCGCGCCTCGCCTCTAGAGCTTTTTCCGAAGCCTTATGTTATTGATCAAACTGCTTGACAAACGGGCGTCTCGTTAATAGCTTAGCAGACATTTGATTACCATATAAAGGAGAGACAATCCCTTGAACAATACTTATAGATGCAAGAAAAAAGGCAGTCTTATCAGTGAGATATGCATTGATCAGGCATGTGAGTGGCGCTTGAAAAACGAGGCTTTTTTTAATTGCACGTGGGTGGCCTGTAATTTTGGTCCATTCACGCTGGAAGAAGTAGGGGAAATGATGGGCGTGACAAGGGAAAGAATCCGTCAGATCGAGGCCAAGGCCCTCAAGAAACTACAGCATAAGAAAAGACGTGATCAGTTGCGTGATTTTGCATCCCCTGATAATAATTGGGATTTCTAATCGGTTGGATTCATATATTTTATCACTTGGACATCTTCGAAAGATACTCCCGGGTCATAAACTCATTCATACGGATCTTTCTCTCCGGACCGGAGAACAAGTGCACCATAACGTCGAACTCCAGGTCCAGAGATGAATTTTTATCCAGTTTTTCCGTTATCACGGATATCTTCTTAACCGATTCAATCGCCCGGCCGGATCTTGCCGCCAGACCTTCTGCCATAGCAATGGCCTCATCCATAAATTTTTCCGGCGTCGCCACTTTGTTTACCAGTCCGATTCTCAGAGCCTCTTTTGCCCCGATCGGCTCCCCCAGCATACTGATTTCCTTCGCCTTGGCCATCCCCACGAGCTGCCTCAAGGGGCTGAAGAGGGGATTCAAACCGAACTTTAGTTCGGGATGCCCAAAAATAGCGCTCTCCGAGGCAATGATCAGATCACAGACCGTAGTAATGTTAAAACCGCCCCCCAGAGCGATACCGCCCACTGCGGCAATAACCGGCTTTCTGTAAGTGTAGATCTTTTTTAAATACTGGAGAATGGACCCGAAATACGGTCCGACTTCCTCATCGGAAAGGGCCGCCATCTCTTTTATGTCCATCCCGGCGGAAAAGACATATTCACCGCCGGTCATGATCAGTACCCTGATAGATTCCTCGTTTTCCAGGTGATTGAGGGCATCGTTTAGTTCAAAACGCATCTCCCCGGACAGGGCGTTCATCTCCCGGGGGCGATTCATGGTAATGATGGCGTAACCTTCTCTCTTTTCGAGGAGAATTGTTTTATACATTCCTTTTTCCTGCCACCCGTTCCTTCAGTTCCTTGCCCACCTTAAAAAATGGCACTCGTCGCTCCTTTAGCTTTACTGCTTCCGTAGTCCGGGGATTTCTTGCTTGCCGGGCCTTTCTGCTTCTTACAGTAAAGTTACCGAAGTCGCGAACATCAATCCGCTCTCCCCTCTCCAAAGCTTCCGTCATGGCGTCAAACATCCGATAGACTGCGAATGCAATATCCACAGCGCGATTATCGGGAAACTCCGCCTGCACCTTTGCGACCAATTCTCTTTTCGTCATAATCCCCTACTCGCTTTACTCGTAAAGATAATATGCCCCTGCCAGTCTTGCTTCATGATTTTTCCATTCCGAAATCAGGGCAGAGAGGCTGTTTTTAAATAAAACGTCCCAATATGATTTTTTCTTGCCCGAATAGATCGCTTCCGGCTTGCCCTTCATCCCCGACATGGTTCCCGCAAGCCCAATGGCATAATTCATGTCGCCCAGTTCATCAACCAGCCCCGCCTGCCTGGCCTGACGTCCGGAAAATATCCTTCCGTCGGCGATGGCCTTCACTTTTTCTTTGGGCATTTTTCTGTCCGCCGCTATCGTATCAATGAAATGATCATTCATGTCATCAATAACCGCCTGTAACAGGGCTCTTTCTTCCGCGGTAATTTCCCTGGAAGGGGAGCCCATGTCTTTAAATCTTCCGCTCTTGATGACCGATGGTTTCAAACCGATTTTATTCAGCAGACCCTCGGCGTTGAGCAGGTGCATCACCGCGGAAATACTTCCCGTAATCGAGCCCGGATTGGCAACAATGCGGTCGGCGGCACATGCAATAAGATAACCGCCGGAGGCGCCAATGGACCCGATGGAGGCGATCACCTTTTTCTTTTTCTTCAGTTCCCGAACGGCCCCGTAGATCTCCTGAGACGACGCTACGCCGCCTCCGGGCGTCTCAATTCTGAGGACAACAGCGCGTACGGAACCGTCTGTCCCAAGTTCCTCCAACTGCTGAACAGTTTCCCTGGCGTCGGTGATCACCCCTTCGACCGTAACCACCCCCACCTTTTCCGATGCCAGCAGAGACTTCCGCTTGCCGGAAAGGGCGCTGACACTGAAAACAACTGCGGAAAAAACCATGGCCATCATGATGAGGAGCACGAAGGCAAACAGGATGGGGTGTCTTCTCATGCTTTAAGCTGGTCTATTCGTCGGAATCGATGATCTTTACATCCGCCAGGGCTCTTCCCAAGCTGGATCCCATGTTTTCCCGGTTGTTGAGGTACTGATGCTGACTATGAACCGTTGGTCCTTCGGACGCAGTTTCGTAATCCTTGATACTCAGACGTATCTTTCTTGCTTTGGAATCGATGCTTTTGATGGTTGCCGTGACTGTATCGCCGATAGCAAAGAGTTCCGATGCTGATTTGACACGTTTCTGACTCAGTTCCGAGATATGCACCAAGCCCTCAATACCCTCTTCGATCTCAACAAAGATGCCGAAATCGGTGATATTTGTGACCTTGCCCGACACGGAAGCGTTAGGACCATATTTGTTGGTAAATTCTTCCCAGGGGTTCTTCTCGATCTGCTTGACGCCGAGGGAAAATTTTTCGTTTTCCACGTCAACATTCAGGACCATCGCTTCAATTTCCTGACCCTTCTTGAAAAGGTCGGAAGGATGTTTTAGCTTCTGGGTCCAGGAGATATCGGAGAGGTGAATCAAGCCGTCTATCCCATCTTCAATGCCGACAAAAATGCCGAAATTAGTGATATTCCTCACTACCCCCTTAATCAGCGTTCCCACGGGATACTTCTCTCTAAGCGCCTCCCAGGGATTCGACATGGTCTGCTTAAGTCCCAAGGATATCCGCTTTTCATCTGTTTTTACTTCCAGGATCATGACCTGGACCTGCTGTCCCGGCGACAGAACCTTGGAGGGGTGCCTTATTTCTCTTGTCCAGAACATCTCGGAAATATGGACAAGTCCTTCCACACCAGGTTCGAGTTCAATAAAGGCGCCGTAATCAGTGAGATTGACGACCTTGCCCTCCATAACCGCCCCGACCGGGTATTTTTCATGGATCGTCTCCCAGGGATTTTCCGTCAACTGCTTGAGCCCAAGGGCAACCCTCTCCTTCTCCCGATCGAAGGACATGACCTTCACCATAATCCGTTGGCCTTTGCTGAAAGTGTCGGCAGGACGGGAGATCCTCCCCCATGAAATATCGGTAATGTGGAGGAGGCCGTCGATACCCCCGAGATCGATAAAAATACCATAATCAGTAATATTCTTGATAATGCCTTCGACGATGTTACCTTCCTGAATGTTTTCAAGGGTGACACGCTTTTCTTCTTCCCGGTGTTTTTCCAGGATGACTCTTCTTGACAAG
>JANXZC010000134.1 GCA_025355725.1 Syntrophus sp. (in: bacteria) | reverse complement strand
AAGGTTCTCGCCATGCCCTGCGCCGTCACCCGGTGGGTCTTCATGCCGCTTATCCGCCGCTGTTTCTTCCCCGGCGGCGTCACGAAAACATCTCCCCCCGTCGGCTTGTAAATGCCTGTTATGCAATTGAAAAAGGTAGTTTTCCCCGCACCGTTGGGGCCGATCAGGGCCACGACCTCGCCGGGGCTGACCTGAAGGCTGACCTTGTCGAGGGCCCGGAGGCCGCCAAAGTCCATAGTCAGATCTTTCACGTCCAGAAGGGGTTCCATCACCGCCGACTACCCTCCTTTACGGCCGTTTTCTTGAATTCATAAATCTGGCGGATGCCGACAATGATTCCCTGGGGACGGAAGATCATCATGACCACCATAATCATACCGAACAGGAGCATCCGGTATTCACTGAAGGCCCGCAGATATTCGGGCAGGAGGATGAGAATGAAGGCGCCGATGATTACCCCCACGATGGAGCCCATTCCTCCCAGGACAACTATGGAGAGGATCATGGCCGATTCCAGGAAAGTGAAGCTCGCCGGGTTTACGAAGGTCGTCTTGGCGGCAAAGATCACCCCCGCGAGCCCCGCCCAGGTGGAACCGAGGGCGAAGGCCGTCAGTTTGGCCATCGTGGGATCCACCCCCATCGCCTCACAGGCGACTTCATCCTCCCGGAGGGCTACCCAGGCCCGGCCGATGCGGGAGTTCTGGAGACGGTTGACCACAAAGATTGTAAACAGACAAAGGGCGATCATGAGAAAGTAGATGTAGATTGTCCCTTGATGGAGGTCCATCTCTATGCCGAAGAGACCCGGACGGGGGATGCCGGCGATGCCGCTCGGGCCGAAGGAGAATCCATTCCAGTTTTCCAGGACCAGGCGGGTGATCTCGGCAAAACCGAGGGTGACGATAGCCAGATAGTCTCCCCGGAGACGGAGGACGGGAAAACCGAGGATGATCCCGAAGATGGCCGCGAAGAGGGCGCCTATGGGCAGGGCCGCCCAGAAGCCGATCCCGAAATGGTAGTAGAGAAGGGCGTAGCTGTAAGCCCCGACGGCATAAAAAGCCACGTAACCCAGGTGGAGCAACCCGGCCAGTCCCACCACGATATTCAGCCCCAATCCCAGCATGATATAGAGGAGGGCGTTGGTGACAATGTTGATCTGGTAGGTCGAGGCAAAGGGCAGGAAGGGAAAGGCAAGGCCGAAAAGGGAAAGGGCGATCAGGAAGGGACGGTACAGCCGCGGCTCGGCCATGAGGCGCTGCATAACGGGTTTTCCCGTTGCCGGGGCCGGATAGATCTCTTTCTCTCCCCCCTGCGCCTTTCTTTCCAGGAGATACCTCCAGACAAAGGAGATCAGAAAACTGCCGATCCCGACATAGACCATGTTCGGCCAACGCCATTCAACGACCTTTTCAATGGTGTTGACGCGGACAACCAGGACGGGAAAGGTGAGGAACATGAACCACAGGGCGATGATCAGGGATTGACGGATCCGGGCGAAGGCGTTCATCGGTAAGCCTCCTAAACCTTCTGGACCGTGGAGCGGCCCAGCAGACCGGAGGGACGAACGATGAGGATCAATACGAGGAGGACAAAGGCAAAGACATCTTCATAATCGCTGGAGACATAGCCCGTGGCGAAGCTCTCCGTCCAGCCGAGGATGAAGGCCCCCAGAACGGCCCCGGGAATCGATCCGATCCCGCCGAGGACCGCGGCGGTGAAGGCCTTGATCCCGGCGATGAAGCCGATGTAGAAGTTGATCCGGCCGATGTGGGAGGCGATGAGGACCCCGCCGATGGCCGCCAGGACGGAACCGATGATAAAGGTGTAGGAAATCGTCCGGTTGACATCGACGCCGACGAGCATGGCCATATTGCGGTCCTGGGCCGTCGCCCGCATGGCCTTGCCCATCTTCGTGAGCTTGATCAGCAGCATCAGGAGGACCATGGAAACTGCCGTCGTCAGGAGGATGATCAATTCCGAAGAGCCGATCCTCAGCCCGTATTTTTCCAGAAAGGGCAATTCAGGAAGCAGGCTCGGGAAGGGCAGAAAATCCGATGTCTGGGCTAACATCACGTAATTTTGGAGGAAGATGGACATGCCGATGGCGCTGATCAGGGGAGAAAGGCGGGGCGCCTGGCGCAGGGGCTTATAGGCGATCTTTTCCACCGTGAAGCCATAGGCGGCGGAATAAATAATCGCCACCGATGCCGCTAAAAAGAGCACCGACGGCCCCGACATCCCGGCAAACGCCAGGACCGAAGACACGATCAGGGCCGTGAAGGCCCCGATCATGTAAATCTCCCCGTGGGCGAAATTGATAAGCTCGATGATCCCGTAAACCATCGTATAGCCGAGGGCAATAAGGGCGTAGATACTGCCCCGGGTCAAGCCGCCGAGAAATAATTCAAGAAAATAGTCCACTTATTTCTTCTTTTTTGCCGTCGCCGGTGCGGCCGCGGGGACCTCGACATAGACGCCGTTTCGCACCTGGTACATGGAAAAACCCACGCCGATGGCATCGCCCCGCTTGTCAAACTTGATCTTTCCCAGGGGAGTGTCCACCGGGTAGGTTCGCAGCGCCTTGGCAATGTCTTCATACTTGGTGGATTTCGCCTTTTGAATCGCGTTGAGGAGGGCTTGGGCGGCGGCGTATCCGTTCAGGAAGAATGCCCCCGGATCAGTGTTGTAGGTGCTTTTGTTGGCCGCAATGGCGGCAATGGCCAGGGGGTTTTTGGTGGTATCCTTGGGACCCGAGGCGTAAACCCCTTCGGCGGCCTTACCTGCCACCTTGATAAAGGTGTCGTCTTTCACGCCGTCGTCGGAGATGAAGAGAGTGCCCATTTTTTTCTTACGCATCTGAATCACAATGGACGAGGCCTCGGGATGGTAGCCCCCATATATAACCGCTTCCGCGCCGGACTGTTTGATTTTGTTCACAACCGCGGAATAATCGACAGCCCCGGGGGTGATCCCCTCAAAGACTACAACCTGCGCCTTTTTAGAGGCTTCGATAAAGCCCCTGGCAAATTCCGCCAGACCTTTTCCATAATCGCCTTTGTCATGAAGAATGGCGATTTTTTTGACCTTCAGGACATCCATGGCAAAATCGGCATCAAGTTTCGCCTGGGCGTCATCGGACGCGATAGTCCGGAAGAAATTCGGGTATTTGCCGCTCTGGGTAAGCTCGGGATTGGTCGCCGAGGAGGACATGGTCACGATTCCGGCGTCTTTATAAATCCCCAGGGCGGTCTTGGTGGCCCCGCTGCAGATGTGCCCCAGGACGACATGGGCCCCTCGGGAAACCAGTTTGGTTGCTGTGTTCGTGGCCAGCTCCGGTTTGCAGACATCATCCTCGGAAAGTATTTCCACTTTCTTCCCAAGCACACCGCCCTTGGCGTTGAATTCTTTAGCCACCAATTCCGCCGCCCGCTTGGTCGGCAAACCATAAGAGGCCAGATCGCCGCTATGAGAGCCGGCAACACCCAGTTTGATCGTGTCCGCCGCCGCCGCGGGACTGGCAAAAAGACCCGCCAGTCCGGCAATAATAAACCAAGATAAAAAGACACGCCCGGATAACCTGATTTTCATATAACCTCCCTTTTATCGCCACTATTTTTGTATAGATCAGGGTGTCTCCATACTTTAAAAAACCATCACGCGTCAAGGGAAAGGGGAGGGATGAAGAATAGCGTGGTCACGAGTTTTCATGTTGTGTGAACATGTTCACCTGCAGATTTTCGTTTGGAACCTTCTTTTTTTTGGTTTTACGCTGCTCTGGCAAATGGGAGCGCTCAGTATCGTCATCTATTATTGGTTTTGAAGAATATATCTCAATGATCTGATTCATAAGATCTATAGGTAAGGTTCTTGGCGATACTTGATCGAAAATTTTCAAAAAATCATTGCAGAATCGTTTGCATAAATCTTTGTTTCTATCAGCCCATTTCTCAAATACGATATTGATTGCCCTCCCCCAATAAGGATGTTGCTCTTTATACCAATTCTTATAGAATTTTTTATCTTTATTCTTAATGCTGTTATATCGTCCTATAGCAAATTGTTTAGTATATCCATATCCTGTACCTGTTATCTCTTTCCAAAAAGAATCCGCATCAGATAGTTTTTTTAGCCATTTATATATTACAGTCTCAGGTCGCTCATCCCCAGGCAGGAAAAGGAGATTTTTCGGTATTTTGGATGATTTTTTAACATCACCATCTAAAATCATAACAACCTTAGCGAATTCCGGAACTTGCAATGCGAGGGGCACTAAGTTCCTTAAATAGCCTTCACTGAAAGTGGCATCATCACTTGGTCTTTCAGAAGTAATGTGATTGCAGCTCCAGCGCCACCGGCAAAAGGCTCGGCATATGAACACCCGGATAAACCATTGTTCTGTATGATCCATGATATCATTTCTGAGTAAGAAGTTTTGCCACCTGGATAACGCAAAGGGCTCATTGTTATTGGCATGATTAATCCTTAACGTTAATGGGCTTGACCGAGGATAAAAAGTTGCTTAGATGATACTTATGGTAAAATAGCATGCATATGTACGTGAAATTGTCAATAAAGACTTACGGCAAGGACACTGGCAAAACAACCGCAACCCAAATCCTGATATTTTTCAATTACTCATGGGTTTTTCTTCCCTTTGGGGACTTTTTGTTGAAAAATTGGCGTTAAAGTTCCCCCGCCATTCTGAGAACCGCCTCGCGTGTATGAGAGGCAAGACGGAAATTTAATGCCTGAAGCTGCTCAATGACAGGCGTCAGCTTGTCGATAAGCCCTGCTCGCTTGGCATCCAGCAGCAAACCCAGCGTCCCGGTCATCCTGATGCCAAGAAGTTCGGCGGTTTTTCGGGCAAGGGCATCATCCAGGATTACGGTGGTATTAGATGATTCCAACGCAAGCATAATAACTTCTGTTTCTCCCGGCCCTAAATGTGTGACCAGTGGCACCGCTGTTCTGCTCAGTGGTGATTGTATATCCACCCAATCCAATTTTTGCAGATCCGGCAGGTCAATCCCCCATGCGATGCCTGCGGCAATCTCATCAACTACTGCCTGCGGGATAATAATACGGCCTGCAAGAGACGGCATAATCTGAAGTTGGTTGAGCTGATGAAGATATTGAAGGGGTGATGTGTTGCAGATAATTTTATGCAAGCCGGGTTTCTCTCCTCAATTCATCTTCTGAAAGAGAGAACGTAGCCACGCCATAATCCGCCAAGCGGGAGAGAAAATAAGTGCGGGGAACGCCAGCCAGCTTCGCCGCCGCACCCGATGAAAGCTTGCCTATTTCGAAGAGCTTCACAGCGGCCGCCATGCGCAGAGTCGCGCCCAGTTCCTCTCGGGGAATCTTTAAGGTAAGCAAAACATCTTCTGGAAGACTTAATACAACCTGTTCCATTGTCTACGCGCCATCTCTCAATTGATTTTACTAGATATTACGCTTCTTGATTCATGCGTGTCAATGTTTATTTGGTATCTCTTTATCTCAAGTCTCCCCCTTATCCTTTGACTTTTTCTTGAAGAAGACCCGTAACGGAGATGCGTCGAAGCCAAAGGCCTCCCGAAGCTGATTCATCAAATAGCGCTCGTAGGAAAAGTGGACTGCCTTGGGATCGCGGACGAAAAAGACAAATGTCGGCGGTTTGACGGCAACCTGAGTTACATAAGCAAAGCTGTTGGGCTTTCCCTTGGATCGGGACGGGGGGTTCCTATCCGTGAATACCCGGGCCGCCCGGTTGAGGTCTCCCGTGGTGATCCGGCGGGTAAATTGGTCAAAAACCGTTGTGATCAGATCGAAGATCTTCACCACCCGCTGCCCCGAGAGGGCGGAGATGAAAATAATCGGAGCAAAATCGAGGAACTTGGCCTTATCCTTGATGTCGAACACATAGCGACCGATGGTCTCGTTATCCTTGGTCACGGCGTCCCACTTATTAACGACGATAATGCAGGCCGTCCCCTTATCATGGGCCAATCCGGCGATCTTGACGTCCTGTTCCGTCATTCCCTCGACGGCGTCGATAAGGATCAGGGCGATATCGCAACGGCCGATAGCCTTGAGGGCCTGGACGACGCTGTACTTCTCCAGGGTAAGGCTCACGCGGCTCTTCCGGCGAATTCCCGCCGTATCGATGAGGAGATACTTTTTCCCATCCCGTTCAAAAGGCGTATCGATGGAATCCCGGGTCGTCCCGGGGATAGGGTTCGCGATCGTTCGTTCGTAACCCAATATCTTGTTGATCAGCGACGATTTCCCCACATTGGGCTTGCCGATGACGGCGATCCGGATCTGATCTTCGTCTTCCGGAGCGGCTGCCTCCTCGGGAAGGAGATAAGCCAGGTCGTTCATCAGATCATCGATGCCGGGGCCGTGCTGGGCGGAGAGGGTGAAGAATTTATCGACTCCCAGACCGAAAAAATCATAACCGAGATCCTCGTGTTTCGGACCGTCGATCTTATTGACGATATAATAAATGGGCTTCTTGACTTCCCTGAGGATTCCGGCAATCTCCCGGTCTGAGGGGGTCAGGCCGTCCCGGCCATCCAGGAGAAATAGAATGATATCGGCCTCTTCGATAGCCAGAGTCGTCTGCTCCCGCATCTGGGCGAGGATGCCGTCGGCGGTGGGTTCAAAACCGCCGGTGTCGATGAGAATGAAGGGGCGCCCATGCCAGTCGCCATCGGCATAGTTCCGGTCCCTCGTCGCCCCCGGCTCGTCGATGACGATCGCCTTGTTTTTCCGGGCCAGGCGGTTGAACAGGGTGGACTTGCCGACGTTGGGACGACCGATAATGGCAATGACGGGCTTCATACCCCATCCTTCCCGATGTTGTCGTAAATGTTAATGACTTGTACCTTATTCATCTTCCGATTCCTTATTGTTGTTTAACGATTTCCCACCTTTATCCTTTTTTTATCTCTTCCTGTCAAGAGATAACCTTGCCGAAGGTCAAACTCGGGCAGAGGGACTAATTTTCTTGATAATAAAAGGGAGTTCATATACAAAAGCCCCACATCCGATTAGAGAGATAAGTATATGAAAGTTATCCTTGCCGGTTACAATATCGATTATGAAACCATCATGGATCTGGAGGATCTCTGTGAGGACCTCGAAGAGCTGACGCCGGAGACGATCGCCGCCGCTTATGCCCGGATCAGCCGGTCTCCCAAGGCGGTACATGAGCTGCGGGCTGCGGCGCGGGGAGAGGTGGACAAGGCCAGGCAGTCCAACCGTAATATCGTCTTCGAGATGGGCCACAGCTCCATTGCCGAACATGCGGTGTTCAACGTCGATGTCCTGGGCGTCTCTCGTCTCCTCGTTGAGGATATCGAAAAGTTCCGCCTCTGCTCGTATACGGAGAAATCCCAGCGGTACGTTCTTTTCAAGGATGACTTCGTGATCCCCGCTGAAATCAAAAAAGCCGGTCTCGAAGCCCCGTTCGCGGAAATAATCCGGCACCAGAATGAATACTACCATGCCTGCTATGAGCGGCTGCGACCATACGTCTTTGCGAAGCACCCGGAATTGGCCGCTGACCCGGCCAATCGCTCCCTGCTGGAAGGCTGGGCCAAGGAAGACGCCCGCTACGCGATTGCCCTGGCCACGGAAACACAGTTAGGGATGACCCTCAACGCCCGGAACCTGGAACTGATGCTCCGGCGTCTGGCCGCCCACCCCCTTGCCGAAGCCAGGGATTTCAGCGACGCTCTGTTCAAGAGCACTAAATCCGTGGCCCCTTCCCTGGTTCGCTATACGGAAGCGACAGACTATGACCGGCTGACGCGTCAGGACCTTCGGGAAATGGTTTCCGCGCTGAAACCTTTGCCGCCGATGCAACTTACGGGGAATGACCTTTCCCGTCATTCCGGGCTCGACCCGAAATCCAGGCAATCCCTGAAAAACATGACATCTGTCCCGGTTTTCGCCGGGGCGACGTCGTCAGAGGATGAATTCCCCGCCGTTACCTTGGTGCATGCCACCCCCGACGCCGACTTGTGGGTGTTGGCAGGACTGATCCATTCTTCCTCAGATCGTTCCCTGACAGATTGTTTTATCCTGGCCGGACAGATGGATGAGCAGCAGCGGCAGGATATGATGCGGGCCGCCCTCCGCCATATCCGGGCCTATGATCCCGTCCTGCGGGAATTCGAACATGTGGAACTCCTCTTTGAGTTGACGGTTAGTGCCAGTTGTTTCGCCCAGTTGAAACGGCACCGCATGGCCACCCTCACCGTCCAGGCCTATGATCCCGCCCTCGGGGTTACCGTGCCCCCGGCAATCAGGGAAATCGGCATGGAGGAGTCGTTCCTGGATATCATGACCCGGACGAATGAAATCTACGGGCAAATGAGAAAAGCGGCCTTTGCGGCGGCCCCTTATATACTGACCAATGCCCACCGGCGCCGCGTTGCCATGAAGGTAAATGCCCGAGAACTCTACCATATGGCCCGGCTCCGGGCGGATCGTCACGCTCAGTGGGACATCCGTGAATTGACCGAAAAGATGCTGGTAGCGGCCCGCTCGGTCATGCCGCTGACCTTGCTTCTGGCTACTGGTAAAGATGGGTTTGACGCCCTTTATAGGCAAACATATGAATAGGGGTGCCGCGCTCCTATTAAAGACCTTTGAAAGATTCCATTTCGGTCTCCCTGTCGTCATTCCGGCGAAAGCCGGGGCCAAAATATGCTGAAAACACCGGATTCCCTGCCGTTTATCGGAGTAAACATGTCTATCCCGCCGCCGTCAGGGGATGACTCCGGCGAGGCGGTGACGCCCCTGGCCTATATTGATGCCATAGCGGGCGCCGGCGGTATCCCCATCTGTATTCCCCCCTATCAGGATTACCGGCAGATCCGCGAAGTAATTACTTTCCTGAACGGTTTTCTTTTCATCGGCGGGGCCGACTACCGGCCGGAACACTACGGCGGACATCCGCAACCGGAAGAAGAACTGATGCATCCCCGACGGGATGATTTCGATATCGCCTTGGCCAGATTCATCCTGGAAGAAACGGACCTTCCGGTGCTGGGCATATGCGGAGGTTGTCAACTCCTTGCCATCGCCCGGGGGGGCGCCCTGATTCAGGATATTGGCACGGAATGCACGGCGGCGGACGGTGGCGCACCCCTGCCCCACAGTCGGAAAGACGACCCTTTTTTCCGGCATCCCGTCCGGTTCATTCCTCACAGTCTGGCCGCTCGCGCTACGGACACGCCGCCGGGGGCCATGCTGGCGACGAAGTCCTTCCATCACCAGGCCATCCATCCGGATCGGATCGGGAAGTACCTCATCGCATCGGCCTGGAGCGCCGACGGGATCATCGAGGCCATCGAACCTGCCCCTGATTCGCCCTGGGCCGCAAGCGGCCGCTTTGTGTTGGGGCTTCAGTGGCACCCCGAACGGATGCAGGATGAGGCTCCTCATCGCCAGCCGTTTTTGGCCCTCGTGCAGGCAGCAGCAAATACAAGGGTTTCTGCCGGTTAAACATTTGACGTTACATGGGGGCGCTTGCCATTTTTAAAATCTACCTCAGCAAAAAGATGCTCCTCATGCTTGTCCTGGGGTTTGCCTCCGGGATGCCCCTGGCCCTGACAAGTTCGACCCTCTCGGCCTGGCTGGTGACGGAGGGTGTCGATATCAAGACGATTGGTATTTTTTCCCTGGTCGGTCTGCCCTACGCCTTCAAGTTTCTCTGGTCGCCCCTCATGGATCGCTATGTCCCCCCCTTCCTGGGCAGGAGAAGAGGATGGATGCTCATTACCCAATTGGCCATTATTGCGATTATCGCCACAATGGGCTTTTTCAATCCCTCCTCGCAGCCCCTCCTCGTCGCTCTCTGGGCCGTGGCCCTGGCCTTTTTCAGCGCCAGCCAGGACATCGTTCTGGATGCCTACCGGACGGAATATCTTGCCCCCGAAGAGCGAGGGGCGGGAGCGGGAATCTGGATCATGGGCTACCGGTTGGCTCTCCTGGTCAGCGGCGCCCTGGCGCTGATCCTGTCGGATCACATCTCCTGGCGCAGTGTTTATGTCATTATGGGACTGGTCATGGCCATCGGCTGTGTCGCCACATTTTTGTGCCCCGACCCCGCTCAGGGCCGTCCCCGCCAGGAGGCGGCAGCGCCGCCAAAAAGTCTCCACGAGGCCGTCGTTTATCCCTTTGTGGAATTCTTCCGGCGGCCGGGGGCCTGGGAGATTCTCCTTTTTGTTATTCTCTATAAAATCGGGGATGTCGCCGCCGCCCAGATGACGACGCCCTATATCCTGCAGCACATCGGCTTTTCCCGGACGGAACTCGGCACCATCTTCAAGGGTTTCGGCATGGCCGCCACGATCCTGGGAGGCATTGTCGGGGGTGCCCTGATGACGAGATGGGATCTGCGGCGGTCCCTCCTGGTCTTCGGGATCCTCCAGGGCGTCTCCACGATCTCTTTTGTCCTCCTGGAGTTTACGGGTCGCCAGCTCTGGGCTCTGAGCGTCGTCATCGGCGTGGAAAACATCTGCGGCGGCATGGGGACAGCGGCCTATATGGCCCTCCTCATGGGGCTCTGCAATGCCCGCTTCACGGCAACCCAGTACGCCCTCCTGAGCAGCCTCATGGCGGTCAGCCGCTACATCACCGGAGCCCCCACCGGGTATCTGGTGGTCGCCGCCGGCTGGGTCTGGTTCTTCGTCATCTGCACCGCCCTGGCTATTCCCGGGCTGCTATTACTTATTCGTTATAACAAATGGGCAAACGGAATCGATTCTCAACCTTGAACAGGAGTCATCAGGCAACCGATCATATCTTGACATGGAAAAATCAATTGTTCATAAAGAATCAGGATTACTGTGGGTGTGGCCATTCAAAGTCAGAATGGTCTGGAGAGACGTTTGCTGTAAAATTTATGGGGGTATTTTGATTTCCTTGATTTCCCTTTTTGCCTTTTCCGTTCACGCTGATGCCTGGACCTCATCCTCGTCGGCGCCCCGGCAAGCGATTGTTGTCAAGACCGCCGACTGGATGGCGCCGCAGGGGATACTGCAACGCTACGAAAGAGCTTTCCCCAAAGGTGATATTTGGCGACCCGTGGGCGAGGCGATCCCTATCGTGGTTGGGCGGAACGGTCTGGGCTGGGGAATCGGCCTGCATCCCACTGTTTTTCCTGAAGGTCCGGAGAAACGGGAAGGAGACGGGCGAGCCCCGGCGGGCATCTTCAGACTGAGCAGCGCCTTCGGGTATTCTCCCCCGGGCAAATATCCCTGGATTAGATTGCCCTACTACGAAGCCACCCCGGCCCTGCGGTGTGTCGATGACGCCCAGTCCCGTCATTATAACCGGATTGTCGATACAAGCCTGATCAAGGCGGACTGGAAAAGCGATGAGGAGATGCTCCGTGCGGATAATCAGTACCGCCTGGGCATCATTGTCGATCATAACGCCAACCCGGTCATTCCCGGAAGGGGGTCCTGTATTTTTATGCACATCTGGAAAGGATCTGGTGCAGGAACGGCGGGATGCACGGCCATGTCGCAGGAAAACATGGAGATACTCCTCCGCTGGCTCGACCCGACGGCAAGTCCCATCCTCATCCAGCTCCCAGCAGCAACCTATAAACAGCTCCGGCCTCTTTGGGGTCTTCCATGACCCATCCGCACCGCAAAAAAATCTCATTCCAATTCCAGATCAATAAAGCGCTATCTTCGTTGGCTTCGTCATCGGGCTCCTCGACGTATGAACGATACGCCTGCGTCGCCTCTTCCTCGCTGTCTTGATATCATCTTTGATTAAGAACCGGAGTCATGAATCCGGCCACTGACCATGGTGCAAATTCACATTGACACCCCGCCTTTCGTTGTTTAAGATACCCCAAATTTCAAGTCCACCAATATAATTTGAGGAGAACAGTTATGAAGAGATCGTTTGTCAGTTTATGTATCACCCTTATGCTCATCTTGTGTTTTACCGCCGTAGCCTCGGCAGGGCCCACCATCGATGGGATATTGAAGAAAAAAGTTCTCGTTATCGGAACCTCGGCCAGCTATCCGCCCCTGTCATACAAGACGAAAAACGGCACGGTGTTAGGTCTTGATATCGATCTGGCAAAGCTCATGGCCACGAGCATGGGGGTCAAGTTAAAGATAGAAGTCATCCCCTTTGATGAGCTTATTCCTGCCCTCGAAAAAGGAAGAATCGACATGATCCTGTCCTGCATGACCATTACCCCTGACCGGAACCTCCGCATCGCCTACGTGGGGCCTTACTTCCTTTCCGGTCAGGCCCTGCTGACGACCAAAGACATCGCCTTAAACATCAACGGTCCGGCGGATGTGAACAACCCAAATTTCAGCATCGCCGTGCCCCGGGGAACGACGACAGAGATGATTGCCAAGAAGATGCTTCCCCAGGCGAAACTAGTCATTGTCAAATCTAACGATGAGGCACTGGATCTCCTGAAAGCAAAGTCCGTCAAGGCCCTGATGTCTGATTATCCCTATGTTGTGGTTGAGGCCTTCCGGTACAAGGACAAGGGTTTTGTCGCGAATCAACCTTTTAGTGTCGAACCGATCGGCATTGGTGTACGACAGGACGACCCCCTTCTGGTCAACTGGATTGGTAACTTCCTGAACATGCTCAATGGCGACGGGCTCCTCAAGCTCCTTACCCAGCGCTGGCTCAACGATTCCTCATGGATGGCTGATCTTCCCTAAACATTGATTCGACAGTTAGATTTCTGCTCAGCTGCGACAAATATTTTTTATCCCACCGCCCCGGTCCTCCCCTGCAAAGGGGGGGCGGGAGGGGAATGGGATTATGTAACGGAGCAGACTTCATATTTTTATATGAAAATACCCCCATCCCCTCTTCGGCAAGAGAGTGGGTAAGGGGCTGTTTTCATAAACCTTGTTGTGCCCGCCGCGGGCATGGCTGTT
This sequence comes from Syntrophus sp. (in: bacteria), assembly GCA_025355725.1. Classification (GTDB taxonomy): domain Bacteria; phylum Desulfobacterota; class Syntrophia; order Syntrophales; family UBA8958; genus UBA8958. The sequence continues at coordinate 6,656 of JANXZC010000134.1, read as the reverse complement.
AGTCCTTGATGAAAGCGGGTCCGTATTTCCTCGCAGGAGACGTCCATGAAGAAACGAGCGATTATCACCGCAGGTGTTCCGGCTATCGGGCCCTATTCCGCCGCCGTTGAAGCGGGTCCTTTTGTCTTTATCTCCGGACAGATTCCCCTTGTAGCTGAAACAGGACAGCTTGTTGACAGCGATATTCGGGCGGCAACGGAACAGGCCATGAAGAACCTGGAAACCGTCTTGGCATCGGCAGACCTAACGATGGAACATGTAGTAAAAACAACTATTTATCTTGCCGATATGGCAGATTTTCCCGCCGTAAATGACGTCTATGGCCGCTATTTCAAGGCTGATTTTCCGGCCCGGGCCACCGTCCAGGTCGCCGCCCTGCCCCGGGGGGCAAAGATCGAAATAGACGCCATCGCCTTTAAATTTAGATGTCCGATGGGATCCTAAAGACAATGCGGATTTGTTTCAACTGTAGGCAAGGCATCGACGTAGGGGGAAAGATCGGCAGAAGAGAGGTCTGCTCCGGCTGTGGAAAGGACCTCCACGTCTGCCTGAACTGCCGCTTCTACGACCCCCAAGCCTACAATGCCTGTCATGAGCCCCAGGCGGAAAGAGTGCTCGACAAGGATCGGGGCAATTTCTGCGATTATTTTTCCTTCCGGGAAGCGGCGCCGGAGACGGGTCGGCCGGCGGCCGAGCCGGCGGCAAGAGAAAAGCTGGCGGTGCTGTTCAAATAGTGGCTTCCGGCAGGGGCTGGACCCACTTTTTCTTGTCTCCATCGTAGAACCATTTGTCCGGGAAGCCGCGACGCCTGATGAAGGTGGGGTTCCTTGACCAGGAAATCATATCCTCATAGGCCTGATGAAGTTTTCTGAAGATTTCTGAGTCTCCCCCCACATCGGGATGATGGACTTTGGCCTGCTGGCGGAAGGAGTTCTTGATGAGTTGTTTCAAAGCCGGGGAAAAAAGATCGGCCCGTTCGAGGTTCAGGATCAGGAGGGTCGTTTTTTTTACGGAAGAAAAGGTAGTAATAATCGGTTTGACCGACGTGAGGGGCTTGTAATTCCGCACCGCCTGCTCCAGGACATGTTGCGAAGCCAGAAAGCGCTTGTTGGTTCTCCTCTTTTCCGCCCACCACCGTTCACCCAGGATGTCGGCCATGCGGCTGAAATCGTCTGCCGGCTTTTTATCCGGCGACCGGGGATACAGAAAACTGAATATCTCCGAGGACCCATAGGGAAGAATATCCATCATGATCAGGGTTTCGGAGAAGGAAAAGGTTCCACAACGGGTATTCAGCACCTCAACGAGGCCCATTCGGGCGTCGAGTCTCAAGCGGAGCTTCTGGCGGCATTCCACTGAACAATAGCGGCGTCTTCCCATGTTTTCCGTGGTTCCGCAGGACAGACAGCGGTATCTGATCCGTTTGTGTTCGTGGGGAATAAGGGCGGTTGCTTTGATCATCTGCGCATCATATCATAAATCAGCGTGCCTTCAACCAGCGAATGATTCTGGTCTTCAGATTGGCGCTGATTTTTCCCAGCGGGACTAGTAACTATGGACATCAAATCCTTGTCCTTAACAGGGGTGAGTATTTTCAGGTTCATGATCGCTCTTTTAAGGCGTTTTTATGATTGCCAAGGCTTATGCCCCAAGCATTGCCAGCTGTCAACAGGAAAGCTGTATGAAAATGAAATTTTGTGATAGTCTGCGCGAAAGATTAGCGTTTTGGAAAAGGAGGTCCCAATAATATGTTCCAAATTGCGTCATACGAAACGTATCAGGATGGCCAGATCATTATCGAAGAGGGAAGTTATGGGGACTGGATCTATCAGATCGATGAGGGGACCATTGAGATTTCCAAAATGATTGACGGCAAGAAGGTGGTCATTGATATCCTGCAAGAAGGGGAAATTTTGGGGGAGCTGGCCTATATCACCAAACTGCCCCGGACGGCTACCGCCACTGCTGTCGGCCGGACGGTGGTCGGGATAATCGACCGCAATTTCTTCGATCACGAGTTCAATAAGATTCCCGCCGATTTCCAGAAGATTTTCAAGGCCGTCGCCTTGCGCCTTAAACGAACGACGGAGACGATTGCCAAGGCCAAGGTGAGCTGAAAAACAGAAATCGAGACTAACACCCATACCCGAAGTGGGCACAACAAAGCATGAAAATCCCCCCAGCCCCCCTTTGACAAAGGAGGGGAAGGGGTGATTTTCATATAAAGGACAAGGGAATTCCTACTTGAGATTTTTCTTGACACTTCGGAAGATCCATATATTTAGTGTACGAACTACGAGAGAGTGACCCATGGCAAAAAAAGCATACGAAGACTGTATCCTGTTTCTTCTCTCCAAGGCCTTTCAAAAGGCCCATGGAAAATTCAAGAAACGCTTTCAGACTTACGGACTGACACCGTTGCAGGGCCTTGTGCTCACGGCTGTTTCTGAAGAAGAAGGATTGTCGGCGGGAGAGATAGGAAAGATGCTGGTCCTTGATCAGGCCACTCTTTCCGGCATTCTGGAACGCCTCGCCGAGGCGGGATGGATTATCAAAGAAATTGCGGAGGAGGACAAAAGGTACCTGCGCATTTACCTTACTCCCAAGGCCAGAGAGCTGACGGGTACCATTATCAGGGAGCGGGATGAAGCCAATGAGGAAATCATGGGCGGCCTCCGGCTTGAAGAAAGGTTGCTCCTGAAGCGGATGCTAACGGATCTCCAGCGGTAATATTTTTTTAGTTTAATGCTTAGTATGCGAAACACAGGAGGGGTTATGAGCAAGGAAGACATCAGAAGTTACGCCATGAGTTTAGGGGCCGATGCGGTGGGGTTTGCTGCAATCGAGGATTACAAGTCAAAAAAATCGCCCGACCCCAAGACCATCCTGCCAACGGTAAAATCCCTGGTCGTGATCGCATACAGGGAACTCGACGGTTCCGTGGAGAGCGCCAACAGCAGGACCTGCATGTCCGGGCGGATGGCCATTATGGAGCTTTCCCAGAAAAACGTCTATCTCCTGGGCCGCCACATTGAGGACAAGTACCACGTCAAAACGGCACCGGTCCTCCTCTCCTATCCCCTTGATATGGGACCGGGGGTCATGGGACTGATCGGGGACTTATCGCTCCGTCATGCCGCCGTCGCCGCCGGCCTGGGGGTCTTCGGCCGGAACAACCTCGTCCTCCATCCCCGCTTCGGAAGCCGGATTCTCTTCACTGCCCTCCTGACGGAACTTGATCTTCCCTCCGATCCCCCCGTGACGGAGGAACTCTGCAACGACTGCGGCCTCTGCGTCGAGAACTGCCCCGCCAAGGCCCTGGAGGTGGAAGGCCAGACAGATGCCCTGAAGTGCCTGCGCAACTCCCAGCCCTGGGGCATCGGCAGCGCCATCGGTTTTGTCTTGAAATTTACCAAGGCCCCGCCGGAAAAGCAGAAGGAAATGCTCACGGACCCCCAGTTCCTGAAGCTTTACCAGGCCTCGTTTATCGGTTTCCAATACGACTGCTTCAATTGCCTGGCCGGTTGCCCCGCCGGCAGCAGGAGGTAAAGAGCGGTAAAGTATCGGCAAGGGTAAATGTCACACTCCGGGAAATTAGAATAACAAGTATAAACCGAAAAAACCGGTACAGGTAATTTAATAGCTATATCAAGCAGTTGAATTAAAATATCGCGCGGCGATATTTTGGATATTTAGATTATGCCACGCCCAATCGGGAGCTGCGCGACAAGCCTATGGCTGGATCGTTTTCCCCTGCAGCTTGTTCCAGGTGTTTTCGGAGTACCAGATATCGACGAATTCGAGGAGCGAGTCTCTTTCCCGTTTCTTGATTTCGTCCGCCAGGGGCTTTCTCAGCAGATGCTTGATGCTTCTGAAGGCAACACCGTCTTTTGCGGCATATTGTTCAGCAACGACCCGCGCATTCGCCTCCAGGTCGGCCTCCGTGCTAACTTGGTGAATCAGACCGAGCTGAAAGGCTTCCTCGGCGGCATACATGGCGCCGGTGTAAACGGCCGTTTCCGCATTCTTCTGTCCCAGCCAGAGCTTAATGATCTCGACACTGCCGGCGAACAATGAAGACCCGAAGTTGATTTCATTGAGGGATATCTTCGCCTTTCCTGAAACCATGATCCTGTAATCACAGGCGATGGCGATCATGCAACCACCTGCCATCGTATGACCGTTCAGGGCGGCGATGACCGGTTTCGGAAAGAGGAAAACATCGCCATAGAAATCCGTGAATTTGGTGAGGTAGCGGAGGAAATCTTCTTTCTTGTAGTTTAGAAACTCCGGGATATCGAAACCATAGGTGAAGAATTTCCCCTGCCCGGTGAGGATGACCGCTTTGGTTTGGGTGTCGGCGGCAAGTTCTTTGAAGCAGGCCGTCAATTCGTCAATGACAAATTCATTGATTGCGTTCACCTTCCCCCGCGCGAGGATAACCTTGGCAATACCGTCCGTTTTTTCTACCCTGACAAACTCCATAATCCCTCCTCCTTGTTTTTATACTTCAAATAGTTTCCTGGGACTGGTCGTCAGAATTTCGTTTCCAGTCCCCTTGATCAGGATCATATCTTCCAGCTTAACTACTCCCAGATCCTCATCCAGCATATGCAGATCCAGGGCAATGACATAACCTTCCTCCACAGGGGAATGATCGTACTCGGAGGGAATGGGTGGTTCGTTCAACTCCAGCCCGATGCCGTGACCGATCAACCGGGATCTCCTGCCGCCGCCGAAATGCTGGAACTGGTCTTGCCGTCCCAGTTCAGCGGCTTTTTTGACGGCCATCCGGTAAATGTCATGACAGGCGGTTCCGGGCCGGATGTTTGCGATGAGATGATCGGCAATCGCCTGTAGGTCGTCGTACATGGAATGAATTTCTTTTCCGGCCTTCCCCACGCAATAGGTCCGTGTCTGATCGGCATGATAGCCATTTACGAGGGTAGGAATATCAACCATGACGATGTCCCCGGCATTTATTATTCTTTGCGAGGGACCCGCCGGAACGGCGGGGCTCAACCCCACGCCGGTAATGGTGTAAACGACACCGCTGATCTTGAAAAGATTGAGACCTGAGGCGATGGGGCCGCGGCTCATGAAAAAATCGGGCTGGCGAATGAAGAAGATACCCTCATGACCCACCAGGCGGTGGGCGTTTTCCACGGCGGCGGCAAGTTCCAGTTCCGTTATCCCTTCCTTTAAAGACGAAAGGGCCGCTTCATGACCGGCGTGAATGGCCTGGCAGGCTTTCCTGAGCTGCTCAATTTCCTGGGGGGTCTTTGCCTTTCGTTGTTCCAGAACAAACGGAGAGATATTGATAAAATCGCATCCGGGAAAGAGTTTCTTGATGTTCAGAAATTGCTCCGCCGTTAAAATATCCAGCTCCACACCGATCTGGCTGCCGGGTGGTTGCATCCTCCTTAAGAAAGCCTCGGAAATCTTATCCAGTCGTCTTTCTTCTTTCGCCCTTTCTTGCGGGATAAAAATATCCTGGAGAGCGAAATCCAGACCGCTCCGAATGTACAGGGTGTATTCGTCAGGCAGGACGACAAGGTGAGACGGCTGGGCCGTCCCGGTGAAGTAAAGGATATTCCGCGAATAACCGATCAGGGCACCCCCTAATCCCTGATCGACAATCTGCCTTTGCAGGATCTTTAACCTTTTTATCCGTTCCATAACATCATCACCTCCTATGCATTGAGAAGCGGCGAATTATTCTGGCGGATTGTATCAGATCGTGAATATGCCGCTTCCTGCGGTTATATTATTAGCAATGTTAACCGATGGGGAAAACAGATGGATAGGGAGGATCTGGATATTGAAACATGAGCATTCTTCGGAGATAGGTGACTTGTATGCAGGGGATAGGTTGAGTAGGTGTTTTAAACGTCTTCGTTTTCACCGGCTTTCCTCCGGAAGAACACTATCGATTTCGCTGCACAAGGGGCCGGGATTTTATGGACACCCCTTTCATACCTGGACAGGGTTTGACGGGTAATGCCCAGGGCTTTGGCAAGATCTTCCTGACGCAAATAAAAGCGGGAGCGCAGCTTTTTCAAGATCGCCTGATTTTCCATCACAACGCCTGCATCCCGGGGAATACTATCGTTCTCGATTGACCCCTTTTGACGGCGAATAAGTTCTTTGACAGGTCCTTTCACCGTCTTTACAGCCATCCTTTTCGCCATTTTCCAGAGTTTTTCGGAAAGCTTGACCGTAATGGGCGTTTCCAGCCATTCCGCCATGTATCCTCTGGTCCGGCTGATGGGTTCCTGCAAATCATCATCTGCGATGACACCAATTTCCATAAGCCGTTCATGGGCCTTGAAAAATGCATCCACGGTTTGGCCGGGATGACGCCAATTCACGTTGTTTCCACAGAAATCGAGAATGCTACGGGGCGTTGCCTTGGGTAAGGCCCCTTTCTTCCCGGCGACCGTTCCGATCAGGGTCCAGTAAGTGCCCAACTTCTTTGTGAAGGCCTCGTGGTAGGGGCTAAGGTGAAGAAGGGCTTTGCTGTAATAGCCTATCCAGAACAGTCCCTCCACGTTCAGGAAGTGAGATAATGCCTGACCGCAACGGAAGCGGAAGGCGGTCCAGGTATTCTCCTGCTGCCGGTATTCCACGTCAAGAATATCGAGCAGCCGGTCCGG
>JANXZC010000123.1 GCA_025355725.1 Syntrophus sp. (in: bacteria) | reverse complement strand
ATCTCGGTGATCTTGGCATCCCGCATCAGCCGTTCGACCTTGGCACCCTTGCAGTAACCGTAGCCACCGTGGATCTGGACGGCCTTGATGGTGTGGCGCATCGCCGCTTCGGAGGCAAAGAGTTTCGCCATGGCGGCCTCCTTGCTGAAGTTTAGTTTCTGGTCCTTCAGCCAGGCGGCGTGATAAGTCAGGAAACGGGCGGCACTCAACTCCGTTGCCATGTCGGCGATCATCCAGGATATGGCCTGATTCTTCGAGATGGGATTGCCGAACTGGATCCGCTCCTTAGAATAGCGGATAGATTCGTCCAGAGCCGCCTGGACAATGCCTATGGACTGAGCGGCAATCCCGACCCGGCCGTGATCAAACCCCGCCATTGCCATCACGAGGCCTGCCCCTTCCTTGCCGAGCAGATTGGCCTTCGGAACACGGCAGTCCTTGAATACCATCTCCGAGGTCTGGGAAGAACGGAGCCCCATCTTCTTGAAATGCGTACCTGCCGACATCCCCGCTGTTCCTCTGGGAATGATAAAACAGCTCAGACCCTTTCTTCCCGCGGCCTTGTCCGTCCAGGCAAAGACCATGTAGGTATCCCCTGTGGGCCCGTTGGAGGTAAAGGTCTTCGTGCCGTTGAGAACATAAGCGTCGCCGTCGAGAACGGCCGTCGTCGTAGCCGCCATAACGTCGGTCCCCGCCCCCGGTTCGGTAAGGACAAAGGCACCTAATTTTTCGCCCTTGGCCATCGGCAGCAGGTATTGCTGTTTCTGTTCCTCCGTCCCATTCAAAAGAACGAGCATACAGGCGATCCCCACATGGATGGAGACGGTGAAACCAGTAGAGGCACAGGAGCGGGATAGTTCTTCAATGGCCAGGATATGGGTCAGATAATCGGATCCGGCCCCGCCATACTCGGCGGGAATGGGGATCCCCATCCAGTCCCCCTCAGCCAGCTTCTTGAACACCTCGGCGGGATGGCGGCTGTTCTCGTCGATCTCCCCGGCAATGGGCTCCACATACTTGTCGGCGAATTCCCGCATATTTTTGCGGATGAGTTCCTGTTCCTCGGTCAGCTTAAAATCCATAATCCCCCTCCTCTTTCATATTTTCCAGGCCCGATATAAGCCTGATGATCAATATAAGATGATGAGACCTTCAAAAAATGGCTTCGCTGCGGCTCAAAAATCTTTTTCGCAAAGCGACAATTTCGCCGCATCCTTGTAACAGCATGACGGAAATTTTTCAAGGATCAAGGGCTGATGACTGCATAGAAATTTGGGAAATCAGCCGAAACGTAACTGTAAACCGGCGCCGCCTTCCGGATAGGCCCATTCCAGGACATCGTTTCCGCAGACGAGGCGGCAGCTTCCGCATTCGAGGCAACCGTCGATGATAAGGCTGACCTCTCCGCGATCATTCTTGGCGTAGAGTCCGGCGGGACAAATCATGGCCATTTTCTGCAGCCGGGGATCTTTTTCCCTGCCCGGACTGATTTTTATATGGGCCGCGACGCCGGGCTTGAAAACGTCAATACCTAACTTGGCTTTCAAATCCATAGGATCGTTCATATCTTCGTCACCTCCCGGAAGTCTTTGAACATGGCCCACATTTCCCCCCAACCCAGGTATTTTCTGATCGTGGGATAGAGCCTCTCTTTGGGACCCGCGGGAATGCTGTAAATATCCCGGAAGATATTCCCTTTCAACTCGGGGTAGTGACTGAAGAATCTTGGATTATTCACGAAGGACGGCGTTGCCTGGAAATTCTGGAAATCCTTCAGGACAAAGCTCTCCTGGAGGAGACGTCCGTATTCCGAAAGGGTTTCCGCGTCAAATCTTCCCACCGCCTTGGCCTTCAAGACCGTCTTGGCTGCATAGTAGCCCGAGGCCAGGGCGTATTCCATCCCCCGGACAGTAAAGCCCATATTCAGGGCAAAGCCGGCGGCGTCGCCGGCCACAAGGATACCATCGCCATGGAGGGGGTGAAGGGCCTTGAACCCCCCTTCGGGGATGAGGTGGGCGGCGTATTCCACCGTGGCGCCCCCCCGGATCAGGCTGGCAATCTCCGGACGCGCCTTGAAGGCATCCATGAGCGCCGGCGCCTCCAGATTGCCTCCCTTTTCCATCATGTCTTCGATGCCGATGACGATGCCGAGACTGACGCTTTCCTTGTTGGTATAAAGAAAACCGCCGCCGAACAGGCCTCTCGTGACCTCCCCGATAAACAGGCGGGCAGCCCCTTCATTGCCCTGCAAGTGAAAACGGTCATTGATTTTTGCACCATCCAGGGCAATGACCTCTTTAATCCCCAGTGCGTAATTATGAGGCGTTTCCGCAGGATGCAACCCCGCCTGCTCTCCAATCAGGGAAAGGACGCCGTCGCAGGCAATGACGACATCGGCGTGGAGTTCATCCCCGCCCGCCAGCACGCCGACGATTTTCCCCTTTTCCTTGATGACGTTTTCCACCCGGATCTTGGGCAGAATCATGGCCCCTTTTGCTTCGACCTGCTCGGCAAACCAGCGGTCGAATCGGGCGCGGAGAACGCTGTAGCTCTGGTGTGGTTCCTGCCTCAGTTCATCGCCGGCATAGTCGATGGCTACGGACCGCTCCTTCGCCATCAGGGTAACCCCTTCATGGACAATGAACCGCTCCAGAGGGGCATCCGGCCAGAGATCAGGAAACAAATCCCGCACCGGATTCACATAGATGCGGCCACCGGTGACATTTTTCGCCCCGGGGTAATCTCCCCGCTCCAGGACAAGGACTTCGAGGCCCTGCCCCGCCAGGGTATAGGCGGCCCCCAGGCCGGCCAGCCCCGCCCCGACGATGATGACATCAAATTTTTCCATGATTCCGTACCCGAAAGAGGATTCTATAAATGTGCCCGAACATAGCGCGTTTCCCCGGGAAGTGCAACCCTTCTGGAAAGAAAAAAGAAAGGCCGCCCCGAATATCGGAACGGCCTTCTTTTCAGAATTTGATGTGGTTTCCTTACTTCGTCGGGGTTTTGAGCATCCAGACGATTCCGATGGAGGCCAGGCACATGACGCCGGCAATCATGAACGACGTCGAGTAGTTACCGGCACCGAACTGTTTGACTACCGTGGCGCCTTTATCCATGGCTTCGTAGGGGATCTTGGCAACGATGGTCATGAGCTTCGGGGCCAACCAGGGACCGAGGAGACCACCGGCACCGAAGGCCGCAAACATGAAACCGTAATTGGCCCCGACGTTCTTGGTTCCGAAGTAGTCTGCCGTCACGGCCGGATAGAGTCCCAGGAAACCGCCGAAGCAGAAACCGACGGAGCACACGCCGACCAGGAACATGGGATAGGAAGTAAAGGTGTTGAGGAGCAGCATAATCACGCCGGCATAGGCGAAAAGAATTATCAGGGTCGTTTTACGACCGATGATGTCGGAAACCTGACCCCAGACGAGGCGCCCCGCTGCATTAAGGATGGCCACGATCATGACGGCCAGGGCTCCCTGATCGGCGACTGTTTTAAAGGCGTCTTTGGAGACGGTGGGCATGGCCTTGGCCAGCTCCAGCATGGAGGGGGACTGCCACATGTTGGTGATATTCATGATGATCATAAGTCCCGCCATACATCCCGCGAAATAGGTAATCCAGAGTAAATAGAACTGCGGGGTCCTGAGCATTTCCATCGTCGTGAAGTCCCCACCACCCGCCTTGGTAACACCTGGGGCCGGGGCCGGGGGATTCCAGCCTTCCGGCTTGTAACCAGCCGGAGGAACGACCATGAGCTGGGCTCCGAGGATTACGGCGACGAGGAAAATAATGCCCAGGTACATGAAAGTTGCCATGATGCCGGAAGAGGCGATAAAGGCCTTGGCAATGGGAGTAAAGACTAAAGCGCCGGCGCCGAATCCGGCTACGGCAAGACCGGTTATCATCCCGCGTTTATCAGGAAACCATTTCACGCAGGTAGCAATAGGACACACATAAGCAGTGCCGATACCCAGGCCGCCGATGACGCTGAAGGCGATGGTGAACATCAGCAGATCCGTTGCGAAGGATGCAATGATGAGCCCCGCGCCCAGCATGGCGCCGCCGACCGTGGCGACGATGCGCGGTCCAATCTTGTCCTGAATCTTCCCGGCAAAAATGACGCCCATGGCGAAAAAGGCCAAAATAAGCTGTGACGGAAGGGCGAGATCGGTTGCACTCCATGTGGGAAATTTGGCTATCAAACTGGGTTTGAAGACGCTATATATGTACACAGCGCCAAGACTTACCTGGATCAGCATCGCGCCGACCACCACCAACCATCTGTTAAAAGTTTTTTCAGCTGCCATTTACAAAGACCTCCTTTTTTACAATAATGCCGGGCTCTTTAGCACAGTCACCGGGCAAAGTCTAACGTATTTTTTCGTATTCTTCGGGGGTATTGACGTTGAGGAACATCCGTCCGTCCGGGTCGAATCTACCGATGGCATCCGGGTCGATAGCTTTTAATTTCATGCCCTTGTAAAATCCTGTGACCTTGAGTTTGTCCTGAATGAGAAGCCGTTGGATGGTTCCCATGCAACTTTTTGAATAGACGGCATGGAGGGGCTGGAAACCATCGGCGGTTTCGGGGACAACGATGTCGGCGTCACGGGATTGCTCCAGGAGAAAACGGATAAATTCGCCGCTGAGGAAGGGCATGTCGCAGGCAGCGAAGAATGCCGGATCGGAGGCGGCATAAAAGAGACCCGTATAGATCCCCATCAGGGGTCCTTTATCCTTGACAAGATCGGTAACCAGGGTGACGTCTATATCATAATAGAGGTGGGGTTCATTTGTCACCAGGATGATTTCATCGAAGATATCCCTGTAAATTCGGACAGTACGATCTATAAGCCGTTCCCCGTCAAAGGCAAGGAAAGCCTTATTGGTTCCCATCCGCCTATTCTTGCCCCCCGTCAGGATAATCCCCGTTGTCATTTTTGTTGCTTTAGCATAAATTTTCCCATCATCCAAGGATGATGCCCTCGTAAAAAGGCATATTTGTATTTAAGCAGTATAATATATAATATTTATAGAAATAAAATTTGACATTTATGGCCGCATATGTTATAAACCACGGTAATTATGAATCATATGGAGAAGAAGCCATGATCCGTT
>JANXZC010000086.1 GCA_025355725.1 Syntrophus sp. (in: bacteria) | reverse complement strand
TTGTACGGTCGCGCTGCGCGCGACCGTACGGCGAGTTGTGCTTTCGCACTCGCCCGATAGTCCGACCGCGCGCTGATTCGCGCGGCCGAACCAATCGTTCGAGCGCATTCGCCAACAGCCTTGCCGAGCAAGCTCGGCAGCCTGCCGGCGAAACGCTCAACTCGCCATTAGGGCATAAAATATCTTGAAAAGATAGATTCGTTTCGTTTTTAAGCAATAAAAAAGGAGAACAAGGCGTGTCGAGAAATTTAATTTACCAGATAGCCAGACTTCTCGGGGCATTCGAATCATCATCGAAAAGTTATACAATCCCCAAATATAGCTTTAGTTCTAAAATTTATAACACTACTCATGGCTTTATAGAACCAATAGGAAGAGGTTCTATTCGCCGCTACCATGAATCTTCTATCAAAGAAGGAAGAACAGTTCATCTTCTTTCAGTGTATAAGAAATTGAAAACTGTACTTGAATCAGATGAGGAATTGTTTACCGTTTGCATCAAGGAGGCTGCTGAGTGGGGTCAAAGAGGCTATAATAAAGTTCATCTTCGGCCAACATACAAGGAATTAAAGGTTGCCCTTGAGAATGATGATACTCTGTTGTCCATTTGTATCAAGGAAGCAATCAAGCGTGGGCATGTGCTTTATTAATCCCCAACCTCTATATGGCCTTCGGTTGTCAAGAAAATAGTTCTCCTATAGATCGGAAAAAGAGCAATAAAAAGTATCCGTCCAAAAAGTTAATGAAGCCTTGACAAACGACCCTATGGTTCGGACTTGCGTCTTCCGTCGTGAGAGTCAGAACGCTAAAAGCGTCTGCACCAAACATCTATAGAGATTGGCTGAATAGCCAAAAGGCTCTTTGACAATCAGTTTGCCGTCATTCGACAGCTCTAGAATATATTTCGGTACCCTTATCCCGGCGCAGTCAAAGTTAAGCGGCTTGGAGGAAAACTCCATCCAGTTAGGTCGTCACTCGGGCAAGGGGCAGAACACGGATGTCGTCTGGTCTTGCATCATTTATGAGTAAATGGGAAAAAGGATGCCGCCAATCAAAACCATGAGCTTAGAGGCATTTGGCCCAATCTTTTTTAGCAGTCAAGCTGCACGTAGTAAATAAAGAGAATCAGGTCCGCCTATGGAATCTCAGTTAGGCAACAAGCTGGCATCCTTAATCCCAAGATCATTGTCTAAAGAATCTTTCCATATTAAAAGCCTCCTTGTTTTTGAGAATAAAATAAACTGCTCTGCCGATCTTGTGGGTGAAAATACCCAGGGCTTTGCCCTTGTTGTATTTTCGTTCCAGTTTTGCCACATATTGTTTTGCTTTTTCGGATTCCCTGAGCATGAGGATAGCCGCCTCATTGCATGCCCATTTCAGATGGTGGTTGCCGATTTTGCCGTTTGATTTACCGGCCCATTTACCGTCTGATGTTTTGACCGGTTTAATCAACCGGGCATAAGAGGAGAAATCCTGAACGGAAGGGAAGCGTTTGATGTCTTGGATTTCGTAAAGGAAGACCAGCGCCAGGATCAGCCCGACACCGGGGATTGACCGAAGCAAGTATAGCGTGTGGTAATCATGCTGTTCGGCTGTTTTTTCAATATGCCATTCCAGTTGATTGAGGATTTGGTTAAGCGATGCAATCGCGGCAAGATCGACCTCGACGCTTTTGCGCACTTCCGGATTCTCGAATTTCTCGGCCACGCCGTCATGATTGTATTTACGGGCGAACCTTTTGGTAAATCCCGGTAGATTATATTGCGTCTTGGTGTTCTGGATATGCGCAACCAGTTCACCGCACCTGCGCATGAGATACATCCGTCGTCTTAATAGATCTCTGGTAGCTCTCCACTCGGCAGGATAGGGATATGCTGTCGGAAAATTACCGCCTTTAAGCAATAAGGCGATTTTATAGGAGTCGATCTTATCATTTTTTGTCTTTCCTCCGTGAATGGCTTTCATGTATAATGCGTGTCCGAGAACAAAAGAAATCTGATGCTTGGCGCACAAATCTGAAACCCAGTACCAGCAGAAGACGCATTCAACCCCCACGACGATGTTCTCCAGATAGGGTGAGATGAGTTTTAAGAAAAGATCCGAGTCGGTATTGATGTTTTCGTGAACCATTGTTTTGCCTTTTTGATCGAGAATACAAACATACATTTTTCTGGCATGCAGATCGATGCCGCAGTAATACTGATGTTGCTGATTGTAGAATTTCATATTGCCTCCTTTTTTCGTTTAGAAGTGAGTTCTGGATAACTCTTTATATTCTTCACGATTATAGGAGGCAATTAGTCCTGACAACTTATTGTACTGGCTGGAAGGCCATAACTATTATCAAGATCAATCCAGCCGATCGCTACGCTCCGGGTGATTTTTTCGTTTGACACAAACAACTTGACATGCGGACCTATTATGGTACGATATTCGAACCGGAGGCAAGATGCAATGAATATTATAGACGATATAAGGCCAGTCACTTATCTGAAATCGAAAGCCGCAGATTTACTCAACCAAATAAATGAAACGCATCGGCCTGTGATTATCACCCAAAATGGTGAGCCACGGGCCGTACTGCAAGATCCTGAGAGTTATGAGAATATGCGCAATGCAATCGGCATGTTGAAACTTATTTCACAAGGGGAAACTGATATTCGACATGGCCGGACTAAACCGCAGGAAAGTATGTTCAATGAAATCGAAGGCGAATTAAAAGCAAGGCTTAAATGAACAAGAAATACAAGGTTGAGTGGGCGGCGGTTGCAGAAGTTGATTTAAAACAGATAATCGACTACATCGCCACTGATAGTCCAGGTAATGCTTTGCAAATACTTGAGAAAATAAGGCGAAAAGCGTCTGGCCTTTATACGCTTCCCGAACGTGGTCGGATTATTCCCGAACTTCGTGGTCAAGGGATAAACATTTACCGAGAATTAATTGTAAGTCCTTGGCGAATTGTCTATAGAATATCCGAGACAACCGTCTATGTTTTATCAATCATAGATTCAAGGCAAAATGTCGAAGATGTCCTGCTGAATAGATTGTTAGAATAGTGTCCAACAGGCCAATCCACTGGTCCCGCTATCAACCCTCCTCCATGGCCATCAGTTCAATGTTTGTCAGCCGCAGGCGTTGCGAGATGGCGTGTGCGAGACGTTCGAAGAATATCCCGGCCATTTCGGGATGGTCCCGGTTAATCTTTTCAAACTGCTTCCGTGAGAGGATGTAGAGCATGACATCATTTACGGCAATGGCATCGGCGGATCTCATCCCTTTGTCAAGGAAGGACATCTCCCCGAAGAAATCCCCCCTGGATAAGGTCAGGAGGTGGTGAATCATTCCCCCCGTCAATGGCAGACCGATTTTTACCGTCCCTTTGCGGACGAAGTAGATCTGATCACTTTTGTCTCCCATAGAGAAAATCTTTTCCCCGGGATGGAATGATCTCTCTGTTATGGTGACAGAGAGCTTTTCTACGGCTCCCTCAGGAAAACCGGAGAAAAACTCGAAATCCCCCAAGTTCATGGCATGACGGGCGCCTTTGCCGCCGTCCGATGAGGTGTTGATGATCTCGTCCTCAACCCATTCCAGGGCCGAGTCCAGGTCCGGATAGAATTTGAGGTTCATCCCCGTTTCCGTAAAGCCCAGGCTTGCCAGATATTTTCTGACATTCTGACCCGAAGGGAGATTCAGCGGGATTGAGGCAAGAACCAGATAGCCTTGTTTTTCTTTGACGCGGTTATGGATCTGCTTGAGCATGTTGGCGGCCGTAAAGTCGAGAGATTGGACACGTCGCATATCCAGCACCACAAACGAACACTGGGCAAGATGCGGTTCGAGTTCAGTGAAGAGTTGATCCGTCGTACCGAAGAACAACTGGCCCTGAAGCTCGCAGATGATCGTGCCTTTCCCCTGTGATTCCAGGATGGAGAGCTCCGCAGTTACACGGCGTTTTTTGGAAAACTTCTGATTGCCGAAGAATTTCCGTCTGACCACAGAGGAGCGTATCTGTTCCCTCAGAAACAGGATAATTGCCATTGCTGTCCCGACGCCGGCGGCAACGATCAGGCTCATGCTGACGGCAGAGATCACAACCGCCAGTATCACCAGGAAATCAAAGATGGTTGATTTATGTTTCAGCAATTGCAGGCTGTTCTTGTCGAGCATGCGGATGGCAATGACAATCAGGACACCCGCCAGGGCGGCCAGGGGGATCCAGGCCATAAGCTTGCCGAGGAGAAGAAAGACCAACCCGGCAAAGACGCCGGCAAAAACGCTCGACCACCGCGTTTGACCACCGCTGGCCAAGTTTACCAGCGTAGGTCCCATCGTTCCCGAACCGGGAATGCCTCCCACCAGGGACGAGGCGATATTGCCGAGACCTTGACCCATGAGCTCTTTGTTGGATTTGTGGCGGGACTGGGTCATGACGTCGAGGATCACGCATGTCTTTAAGGTGTCGATGGAAAGAAGGACCGCCAAGGTTAACACCGGGACGAGAATCATGGCGAAGTCTTTGGCATTGATCAGGCCAAGGTGGGACCACTGGCTCATGGCAGTTCGGAATGCCTCCAGCCCCGACGACGATATTGGCCCGATGATCAGGGGATTATTGGTGATGGTGAGGAGTGCGGGGTTTACGACGGCCAGAGCGAAATAGGCACCGATCCCGGAAAGCAAAGCGACAATGGCTGCCGGGATGAGCTTGAGGAATCTGGGAGCCAGCATCATGGCTGCAATGGTGACAAGCCCGACGAATACGCTCGTTCTGCTCCAGGCAATAGGTTGTAAGGCGCCTTGCCAGAGGCTGAGTCCTTTCGGTAGCCCCAGTAACTTCGGCAATTGTCCCAGGAGAATCAAAATCCCGACGCCGCTCAGATACCCGGCAACGACAGGGTAGGGGATGTATTTGATGAATTTCCCGCCGCCGAAACGCCCTGCCAAAAACTGAATGACACCGGCGAAAAGGGCGACCAGGGCCACATAAAAGGGGATGGCTTCCGCTGGGATAACGCCGCCTGCGACAAGCTGGCCGACGAAAACGGCAAGCACGGCCGCCGCAGGGGCGCAAGGGGCCGTGATAAGGCGCGGTGTGCCGCCGAAAAGAGGCGCAATCAGCCCAAGGGCAACCGCACCGATCATGCCGGCAACAGCAGCTTTACCGGCATATTGTGAGCCGAGGGGAGAATAGATGATGATCCCGAAGGCGATGGCCGAAGGAAGCGCCACGAGCATCGCCGTAAGACCGCCTAAGATATCCCCGGTCAGACGATTGGACAGCCGGTCTTTTTTTATCATGAACATTGCTCCCATTCGTTTGATTGAATGAAAATCTGAACCCCAATATTTCAGCTCAAAATTAAATCGACGGATAAGACCATTCTCATATACATCCACTGTAGAAAAATCAACACCTTATCAATTGTCCATGTAAAGGCATTAAAGTTCACGGGCAGGAATGCCGATATAAAGATCAAAAGGAACGGTCTGCGGTGTTCGTTAATCGTTCGTGGCGGTAGGGAATCCAACACATAAAAAACTACAGGGTCTCTTGGTGGCAATCACCCGTTGAAGACCAAAAGTATGGAAATGTGATTCCAGCCCATGACAAAACGACATAGGTGGATTTCGTTACTTCCCCCAGACGTAATTTCATTCCTCTGGGGGAATTTTTTCTGATATCAATAAATTGCAAATAAATAATCGAAGGAGGTTATGATCATGGAGGCGACCACTTATTCAGGATACACCATCCCGGAAAGAATTATCCTGTGTGCCGTGAAAATGATCTTCTGGCCCTTCGAAAGCCTGACTAAAAAATGTCTCGATCTGATCAGCAAGATCGACGAAGACTGTTTTGTTTAGGACCACCGGAATGCCGACGCTCAAGTCTTCCCCTTCCAGACGGCCCGTAGCGACCGTCAGGCAAAGGGTTTCGTCACACAGCCCAAAATCTTCCATTGATATCTCCAATCAAAGGATGGAACTATGACTCGTAGTGATGTTTTTATTCAAGTCCTGAATGAAATTGCCAAAGAGCACAAAGAAGAAGTCAAAAAACTGCTTGAAACCTTCGAATCAAACGTCCCCAACCTGAATAAATTCGATAAAGAATTGACGGCCGATGAAGCAGATCAACTATTAATTGATTTCCGGGGAGACAAAGATAGCATCCGCGTGTGGCTCTTGCAGGGACGCAATCATTTTGTCTCGCGAGCCAAGAAAACAAAAGGGTTAACGTAAGGACACCCTGACCTCCGCTATAATCCCCGCAGGAATTCCGACCCTGCCTGCAGAAACTCACCAGGATTGTCCGTGTGTACAAGATGAAATGAAGGACGGTTGCGTCAGACAGGGTCGCCATCTAAGGAACGATCCTTTTTCAGATGTTCCCGGAGCGCCGGTCGCAGATAGATCTCGTCAACGTCATAACGCTTCAGGGCTTCGGTAATCATTTCAATTTTTCTTTTTACCGTTGCCTTGGCATGAAGGAAAAGAACAAGCTGTTCCTTGACGCGGCATAAGCCCCCAAAGGTGGAAGGATCTTCATTTTTCAGGGACTCGTAGCGGATGGTGACATTCACCCTGCCGGCCAGTTCTTCAAGCTGTTTAAGAAGTTCTTCCTGAATCATAATTATCTCTCTTGGACACGTTATACAGGATTAGTTGGGACAATGGCAAGGGACGGTATGGCAAAGGCAAGAATAATATCTCCCTGACAATGATTTTTTGAAGTTTCTGGTTGTGAAGTTCCTTGACTACTCGGGATAATCGGTTATTCTTGACAAATGAAAAGCAGGAGCGAAGACATCGGTCACAGGGGACAGGTTGTTGTCATCGGGGCGGGGGCAGCGGGAATGCTGGCGGCGGGCCGGGCGGCGGAGGCCGGGGCTCGGGTGCTGCTCCTGGAAAAGATGGACCAGCCGGGCCGGAAGATCCTCATCAGCGGCAAGACGCGCTGCAATCTGACCAATACGAGAACACTCCCCGAATTCATCGCCATGTACGGCCCCAACGGCCCCTTTCTTCACGCCGCCTTTCACCGGTTTTTCCGGGATGACCTCCTTGATATTCTCAATCGCTATGGTGTGGAAACCAAAGAAGAGCGGGGGGGGCGTATCTTTCCCGTCTCGGACCGGGCCGCCGATGTTGTCGGGGCTCTACGGCGCTACCTGGACGATCAGGGGGTGGAGGTGGCGACGCAGCGACGCGTCTTATCCCTTGCCGTCCGTGACGGAAAAATCGCCGGAGTCACGACGGACAGAGGATTGACGCCCGCCGCAGCGGTGATTGTCGCTGCCGGAGGCTCCACCTGGCCTGCCACGGGTTCCACCGGCGACGGCTATGAGCTGGCAAAGGCGGTCGGCCACGGGATTGAAAAACTCCGCCCCGCCCTTGTACCGCTGATTGTCAAAGAAATCGAGCTGGCGAAATCGATGCAGGGGGTAAGCCTCCGCAATGTCCGCTTGACCGCCTTCCGCGGCCGTCCCGGCGAAATTGACCCCGCCGCTGTCCCGGCCCATGACATCGGCCGGGGGCTGGACCGCAAAAAGGCCCGCGGTACCGTCATCGAAAGCCGCTTTGGGGAGATGATGATCACCCATTTCGGTATCGGCGGGCCGGTGACACTGCTCATCAGTCTCGCCGTTGTGGACGCCCTGGCCCAGGGTCCCGTCAGCGTCGCCATCGACCTCAAGGCGGCCCTGGATTATCCGCAGCTCCGCGCCCGTCTCCAGCGGGACCTCGATGCCCACGGCAAGCGCCAGTTCAGGGGCATTCTCGAAGGGCTCCTGCCCCGGAAAATGATCGAGCCGCTGGCCGCCTTGACGGGCATTCCCCTTGATAAGCCCGCCCACCAGGTGTCGGCGGTGGAAAAAGAGAGGCTTGCCGGCGTTCTCAAGTGCCTGCGTTTCGAGATTGCCGGCCCCCTGCCCATGGCGGTGGCGATTGTCACGGCCGGCGGCGTATCCCTGAAAGAAATCGATCCCCGGACGATGGCCTCGCGCCTGGTTCAAGGTCTCTATTTTTGCGGCGAGGTCCTGGACATCGACGCCGACACGGGAGGATTCAATCTCCAGGCGGCCTTTTCGACGGGCTATATCGCCGGAGAAGCGGCGGCAGAGCACGTCGCCGCCATTCAGGAATAACAGTAATAATCAAAACCATTCCTCAAATAATTAGCCTGTTAAATATTTTCATAAAAGTATTGACAGCTCATAATTTATTTGTTATGGCGCGTGAAAATAGCTCATTCTCCATAGTATCTTCACAAAACACGCTCATTCTAGTTTCTTAATAGTTTTGCTTCACGTTTCTCTTTATTTACAGGTGTCTATCTCTTATTCGTAAGATGCGTAAGGATCGCCAAATGAGAATCTATCTGAACAAAACGGTCTTCACTCACCGCATGACACACCACATCTTCATAATAACCGCCTTGCCTGCAAAATAGGATGTGCAAAGCCCCTGGTGGGCGATGCACATCCCTTTACCGACCTTTTCTTGATAAAGTTCCAGCTATATCTGCAACTATCCAGAAAGGAGCCATCGTATGCCGCCGTACTTTATTGACAGTCATTGTCACCTGTTTACCAGTGCCGACATCCCCATAAGTGGTGCAGATGTCGAAATCAATCCGGTTATAATTTAAAAAAGGAAGGAGGACGCCATGCTGGTGTTTTTAAGTGATGTTCATCTGACCGACGGCAGTTCGGGAGAGACGATAAAGCCCACGGCATTTCGGATATTTGCCGAAAATCTCCGTAAGCTTGCCGACTCCGTGACCCCCCTGGAAGAGATGCGGCTGGTCCTCTTGGGGGATATCTTCGACATCATCCGCTCCGCGGAATGGATTGCCGACAGCGTATCCGTGAGACCGTGGGACCCGGCCGGACCAGAGCAGGAGGCCGTTGTCGCGAAGATTCTCCTGGGAATCACAACAAATAATCGGCAAGCACTGGACGAACTCCTCACCCTTAGGGCATACGCGCAAGGGAAAAACGTTCTCTTTGAGATCATCTATATTATCGGTAATCATGACTGGCTCATCAATCGCTACCCCGGCTGCATCCAAATGGTTCAAAAGGCGCTGGGGATTGCTACGGGAGGTCCTGTTTCCCCTTTTCCCACGGAATTATTCGCGTCGGATTACAAAGCATTTGCCCGGCACGGGGATATCTACGACGACTTCAATTACATGGGGAATCGGGATGCTTCGTCTATCGGTGATGCCATCGTCATCGAATTGCTCAACAAGTATCCCCAAGAAGCGCTGGGGAGATTGAACGACTTGGCAGCCGCAGGTTCCGTCACGAAGGAGGAAGTGGACCGTATTGCCAAGCAGCTTAAGGAACTGGACAACATCCGGCCCCTTCTCGATGCGCCGTCCTGGGTCCTCATGGTGGCCAACAAGACGGAAAGCGAGGCGGCCCGCGAGACCATTAAAAAGGCCTGGAGCGACTGTGTGGATGCCTTTTTTGAAGTGCCTTTCATCCGGGGAAAAGATAAATTCTTGTGGCCTGACATAATCGACCTCCTGCAAGTCTCCCTGCAGTTATCATCGCACCTGTCGAAAAAGACCCTGGAGAAGATCGCCGACCTGAAAGAAAAGTGGTTCCCCGCTGATGCTGCCGGGGGGTATGACGTGCACGCCTTTGCGGAACCCAGGGTCCGTTCCGGCGAGGCCAGTTTTGTACTCTACGGCCATACCCACGACTACCTGATGGTCCCCATGGATCAAATGCCCCTGCCGAACGGGTCTATTCAGGACAAAGTCTATTTCAACACGGGAACCTGGCGAAAGACGTGGAACAAGGTGAAGTTCGATCCCGCTAATCGTGAATTCATCGGTTGGCACGTTCTAACGTATGTGGCCGTCTTTAAACCGACGGAAAACGGATCTTACAAATTCGAGGTCTGGAACGCCGCCCTGGGTTAGGAGGCACGGCATCTGCGCGGCCTGAGGCGGGCAATCAACAGGAGAAAGGGGGTACCAACTATGGCAGAAGTGGACCGTACGAACCGGCTCGACAAGAAGGACTATATTGCCGCGGAAACGAAGAAAAGCCTCATCGTCCTTCATCATACTGTCGGCGGGTCGGCGCAAAGCACCATCGACTATTGGCGATCCGATCCCGGAAGGATTGCGACGGCCTATGTGGTGGAAAGGGACGGCAAGATCTTAGAGGTCTTTGATCCGAAGCATTGGGCGTTTCATCTCGGCCTGAAAGGGACCAACGGCGCCGTAGACAAGCGCAGCGTCGGCATCGAGATCGCGAGCGAAGGCGGCCTGATCCAGCGGAACGGCATCCTCTATTGCTTTGACAAGGTGTCGGAACGGACGCGGTTCACCCAGGATTACTACGAACACCCGGAGCCCTGGCGGGGGTTCCGCTTTTTCGATGCCTATGCCGATGCCCAGGCGGCGGCCGTGGCGGAACTGATCAACCTCCTGTGCGATCAATTCGAGATCCCCCGGAAGACCCCGGCCAATCACTTCGATGCCGACGACGCCTATCGGGCGTTTGAGGGAATCATCGGCCATCATCACGTGCGGCCGGACAAATCGGACATCCATCCGGGGTTTCAATGGCAACGGACGATCGATGCCTGCTGGCTGGAATTGACGTAGCGTTAAGAGAAAAGGAGGCAGGATCATGATCTATAGTGAAAAATGTAAGGGTTGCCGGGCTGATTTTAATATTTCATATTATAATCAGCTTGTTTCCGAGTTCATGCTCTTGAGTGATGCGGAGAAAAAGAGTAATCCGGAGGCGTTCGATTTTCTCAACAAAACGATCGGTAGCTCTAATGACGAAAGTTGTGTGAGCTGTGACGACGTTTTCAGATTCGAAAAGACGCTGACGAGACTTCGCTCCCTTGCCAGGATCAAGATGCAGATCGGAATCCTGCGCGATAGGTACAAGGCGCTTGTCGGTGAAAAGCGATTCAACACCTATCTGGCGACGGCATCGAAAGATGGGGTACTGTCAAGTTTTTTGTGTAAAATTTTCATAGGCCAATTCTTTAAAGAAAGGCAGGTTGTTACGCACTTTTCCTACAGGGTTAGACCGCCAATGCAATTCCATTTTGAGACAAATAAAAGCCAGTATCCGATAACAGGCCGCCTCCCCAGCCAAGATTTCCATCGGCCTGGTTCTTCTTCTGAATTCCTTGTTTAGCCGCTCGATAATATTGGTCGTTCTTAATGAGATCCATTCGTCCGGAGGAAAGTTGAAAAAAGTCAAACAGGCATCAATGCCCCGTTCCAGACATTCTACCGCAGAGGGCACGCTCTTTTTCCACCTCTGCCGGAAGGCCTCAAAATGCACCCAAGCCTTCTCAAGTGAAGGGGCATAGAAGATGGAACGTAGATCATCCGCCACTTCCTGTTTGAACTTTTTCGGCACCTTGGCCAAGACATTACGGGCTACATGGACCTGGCAACGTTGGGTCTTTGCCTGGGGGAACTCTTCCTTGAAGACTGTTTCCAACCCCGGCAATCCGTCCATGATTCCTAATGTAACTTTCCCACCGGCCATT
>JANXZC010000070.1 GCA_025355725.1 Syntrophus sp. (in: bacteria) | reverse complement strand
ACCCTCTTTGATGATAAATTCTACAGGTCGCATCTTCACCTCCCAGGTGATATTATCTGGGGCGATGAATATCATAAATATCCTGTAATGTCAACTAATTACATTAACTAAAGTGGTTTTTATGCCACTAATTCAGGAATTAATAAAAAACAAAAAAGAGGAGGTTACCTTATGACTCACAGATCGCCCCGATTGAACCGTTGGATCGTATTTGTGGCCGTACTACTTATGCTGGTGGGCTTCGGCTCCGGTGCAGGATCGGTCATGGCCGCCGAAAAGATAATCAAGATAGGCACCATCTTCCCCCTGACAGGCCCGGTAGCGACAGCGGGACAGCGCTGCCAGGCAGCGGTACAGACAGCCGTTGAAATCATTAATAACAAGCACCCCGAAATCAAGGTTCCCCTGGCCAAGCAGGAAGGCATCCTGAACGGCTACAAGATCGTCCTTGTCCATGCAGACTCTCAGGGCAAGCCGGACGTGGGCAAGTCGGAGGCCGAGCGGCTCCTAAACCAGGAAGGCGTCTGGGCCCTGATCGGTTCTTACAACAGTTCGGTGAGCAAGCCGGCCAGCTTCGTGGCCGAGCGCATGAAGAGGATCTTCATGTGCGGGGCTTCCAGTTCGGCGGCTCTGACCCAGCGGGATATGAATTACTTCTTCCGTTTGGCCCCTACTGACAAGACCGAATCCATTGAGTTCGTGGATGTTTTGAAGTGGATGAACAAAACGAAGAAAGCCAATGTCAAGACCATCGGAATTATTTATGAGAACAGCGAGTTTGGCAAGCATGCGGCCGAGGAGGCCAAGATGGCTGCCGCCGCCGGAGGCTTCAAGGTCGTGGCTGATGTGCCCTTCAGCCCTGGCGCCACCAATCTCAACAGTGAAGTGCAGACTCTGAAGAAGAGCAATCCCGATGCGTTATTCGGGGCAGTGCTTGGCGCCGATTACTCGCTATTGGTACGCACCATGAAGCAGATGGCCTGGTTGCCTAATATTGCCATCAATTACTGCTCCGGCTACCAGGACCCCGTCATCACCAAACAGCTTGCCGGTGACGCCGACTTTTTCATGGGTTCCACCGCTTACTCGCCCCAGTTCGCAAGCCTGATGCCGGCTGTGGCGGCGGTCGAAAAGATCTTCAAATCCAAAACGGGAGGAGTGCCCTTCGACGGTGACAGTATCCAGGAAGCAGTTGCCATGCTGGTGCTTGCCCAGGCGATAGAAAAGGCCGGCTCTCTGGATCCGGACAAGGTAGCCAAGACACTTTATGCGAACACCTGGGACTCCCCCCTCTCCCTTGGCGGGAAAGTGGCCTTTGTCAAGGGCGGCCAGAACATAAAGGCGCAAAGTATTGTTACCCAGCTCCAGGGTGGCCAGTACAAGCGGATCTACCCGGAAGAGATGGCTGATACCAAAATCATCTTCCCCATGAAGCCGTGGGGTAAGAGATAGATAGTATTCAGCGGCGGCGTATTATTTAAGATAGACTCTCATCTGTCCCGCCCGAGAGGAGCGGGATGGATGAGCTTTTTTTAGTAGCCTGATGAAGGCCATGGAGTTCCATGGAGACGTTTGTTCAAGTTTTGCTAGACGGCATGCTAAACGGTATGGTCTACGCCCTGGTAGCTGCCGGGCTCTGCATTATATGGGGCGTCATGGACGTCATCAATTTTGCTCACGGCGAATATCTGATGGTTGCCATGTATGTTAGCTACTGGCTGGGGTTTCTTCTTAACGTTGACCCGCTCCTGTCAGTCATCGCCGCCGGGATATTTATATTTATCCTGGGGGCGATGACGTACCAGCTGATCATACGTTACACCATTGGCAAACCAGGGCTGGTAGCCCTGTTGGCGACCTTTGGACTCGCCATCTTCCTCAAGAACGCCTGCATGAACCGCTTTTCACCAAATTTCCTCATCCTTACAGACACTTGGCTCAGCGATAAAACACTCCATATGGGGAACCTGATCTTCCCCGTGCCCCAATTGGTGGCCGGACTCCTGTCTCTCGTCGTTGTCGGGATGATCTATGCGCTTATAAACACCACCCGGTTTGGTTGGGCCATTCAGGCCACAGCCATGGATCGCGATGCGGCCGAACTCATGGGGATCAATACGGATCGCATTTACCTTGTGGTCTTTGGAATCGGCGGGGCCTGTGTCGGCATTGCCGGAGGCATCATGCCATCATACCTGGCCGTTCATCCTGAAGTTGGTTCCATGTTCGGCCTGATCGCTTTTGTCTGTGTCGCCATGGGCGGCTTCGGAAGCATTCCGGGTGCCTTTATCGCCGGGATTCTCGTCGGCTCTGTAGAGGCTCTTGCGGGTTTCTACATTGCGCCGGTTTTCAAATACATTGCCGTCTTCGGTCTCTATCTGACGGTCGTTTTTTTGCGGCCGAAAGGTATTTTCGGGTGGTGAAACCCATGCAGCGGAAAGCGTTAAACAAAAAAGATGCCCTCTGGCTTGGTTTCGTGGTCTTGCTGGCGCTGCTGCCGTTGGCGCCTGTGGTGGCCGCCAATTCCTTCCACATGCACGTGGCGATTCTCATTTTACTTTTCGCCAGTATGGCCCAAGCGTGGAACATCATCGGCGGTTATTGCGGCCAGGTCTCTTTTGGCCACTCGGTATTTTTCGGCATCGGGGCGTACGGTGCGGGAATGGCCGTCGTTACCTATGGCGGAACGCCGTGGCCGGGGATACTGATCGGAGTGATGCTGGCTGCCGCCATCGCCGTGGTCATCAGCTATCCCTGCTTTAAGCTGAGCGGCCACTATTTTGCCATCGCCACCTTCGCCATCGTGGAGATATTTCACCGCACCTTCTTGGTCTGGGACTGGGTCGGAGGCGCCCTGGGACTGGATTACCCGCTGGTCAAGGAAGGTCTGAAGAATCTGATGTGGTACGATACAAAAACGGGCTACTACTACTGTGCCCTCATCCTGTTCCTGCTCATATTCGGCGTTGTTAGGTGGCTAGAAGGCCATCGCTTCGGATATTATATGCGCGCCGTGAGGGAAGGCCAGGAAACCGCTGAATCCCTTGGCGTCAACAGCACGGCCGTAAAATTGGCCGCCATGGCCCTTTCGGCCGCTTTAACTGCCCTATGCGGCGCCTTTTTCGTCCAGTACAATCTCCGAGTAGACACGCCAATGGTCATGTCACTGGACATGTCGATGAAGTTCGTATTGATCACCGTCCTGGGCGGATCGGGGACCCTCGTCGGTCCTCTCCTGGGCGCCGCTGTCTTGATCCCCCTGCAAGAGTATAGCCGGGCATTATGGGGCGGTTTGGGCGGCGGAGTGGATTTAATCATTTTCGGTCTCCTCATCATTCTTATAGTTGTCAAACAGCCCGCAGGGATGATCGGTATCATTCGCGATATAGGTAAACGGGTTTTAAAGCAAAAGAGCGCTGCGAAAGGAGATTCAGCCGATGGCACTCCTTGATGTGCGCGATGTGACGATGAAATTCGGGGAGCTGGTAGCCAACGACCGGGTGAGCTTCACCGTAGAATCCGGATCAATTGTGGGACTGATCGGACCCAACGGAGCGGGGAAAACAACCCTTTTCAACTGCATCACCGGTTTCCTTAAACCAACAAGCGGCAGCGTCATCTTCGACGGCGCAGACATCACCGGACTTACTCCCTATCAGATTGCCCGCATGGGGGCGGTGCGCACCTTCCAGGTAGTACGCCCACTCAAGGAGATGACCGTTTTCGACAACGTCCTTGTCGGCGCCTTCCTCAAGACTTCCGGGAATCGGGAGGCCTTTGCGAGGGCTGCGGAATGCATTGAGATATGCAGCCTGGAGTCGCTTCAGGAAAAACCCGCCGGTGAGCTGTCGATCGGTGGGAAAAAGCGGCTGGAACTAGCGCGCGCACTGGCAACGCGTCCTAAGCTGCTTATGCTTGATGAGGTTATGGCGGGGATGACCTCTACAGAGGTCAAAGTATCTGTCGAGGTGATCCTGCGACTCCGGGAAAGTGGGATTACGCTGATGATCGTGGAGCACGTCATGGAAGGGATTATGCCCATAGCCGACAAGATGGTGGTCCTCGACGGCGGCGTCAAGATCGCCGAGGACGCCCCCGACCGCATCATCAACGACGAGAGCGTGATTGAGGCTTACCTCGGCGCCAAATACGCCCAGCGTTTCAAGGCTCAGAAGGAGGGCGGACTCATTGGCTGATCCGATCCTGAAGGTAACTGATTTATTTACCGGTTATGATGGGATACCGGTTGTCTTCGGTATCTCTCTGGAAGTCATGCCGGGGGAACTGGTGGCCATTGTCGGTGCGAACGGCGCCGGGAAGACGACTATCATGCGCACCATCTGCGGACTCGCCCATCCACTAAAGGGAAAGATCCTGTTTGAAGGGACCGATATCTCTCAGCATGCAGCCCATCAGACCCTGAAGCTTGGTATCAGTTACGTTCCCGAGGGTCGGCGAATCTTCGCCAAGCTGTCGGTGGAGAAAAACCTCGCCCTAGGCGCCTACACGGAGAATTCGAAGGCCGAGATCCATCGTCGCCTGGAGGAACTCCTGGAGATCTTTCCCGTCCTAAGGGCGCGGGCCAAACAGACTGCCGAGACCCTGAGCGGCGGGGAACAGCAGATGCTGGCCATAGCCCGCGGCCTCATGTCGCGACCGAAGCTCTTCATGCTGGATGAAATGTCCCTCGGTTTGATGCCCAGTATGGTGGAAAAGATGATGGAAACCATCACCGCCATCAACCATGCGGGTACCACCGTTCTTTTAGTCGAACAGATGGTTCAGGAGGCCTTGGAAATTGCCCATCGTGGCTATGTTATTCAGACCGGGAAAATCGTCCAGTTCGGCACCGCCCGTGAGCTTTTAGATTCAGAGGAAGTCCGCAAAGCCTATATGGGAATGTGAAGGCATGTATTATGTCCCTCTATAATCATTAGGTCATATGTCTAAGGATCTGTATTCAGTATTCAGATTGTGAGGACATTTTCTGATAAAATATGATGACAAGATCGCCGCATTGATCCTTGCCGGCGGCCTTTCCACACGCATGGGGGCCTTCAAGCCCCTGTTGATACTCGAGGGAAGATCGATCCTCGAAGAGGTGATCAGTCTTTTCCGGGAGGCGGGAATCTCTGATATTATCGTTGTTGTGGGGTATCAGGCGGAGAAAATCATTCCTCTCTTGGAAAATCAAGGCGTACGCTGGGCAATCAACGATCATTACGACCGGGGGATGTTTTCCTCCGTCCAGGTCGGGGTCAGGAACCTCGACGGGGACTGCCGGGCATTTTTCCTCAGCCCTGCCGATATGCCACTTGTCAACCCCCTTACCCTGAAGAAACTGGTTGCTGCCTATCGGGAAGGGAATATGGACGTTTACCACCCCTGTTATGGGCAAAGGCGCGGTCATCCACCGCTCATCGCGACGGCCCTGATTCCTTCAATTATTGCCTTTGCAGAGCCGGGCGGAATGCGGGCGCTCCTTTCCCGCTATAAGGAGTCATCTCTGGATGTGGTCTGCGACGACCCCGGTATCCTTATCGACCTGGACACGCCGGAGGATTATGAAAGAGCGAAAGGTTAACGCTTCTGTCATTGCTTACAAAAATCTTTGACATGTAAGTCTCTTAAAGGTAGATTCGGCAGCCTCCAGAAATATGATGAAGGAGAGAGATGAGCCAAGATCAAGATCGAACAGTTTCCCTGCAATTGACGGCCCGGATGTCTTTGCTACCGGTCGCCACCCACTGCGTGGAAACGGCGGGCAAGGCCTTTGGGTTGGGCAGAGAGGAGTCGCTCAAGCTCAGCCTGGCCACGGAAGAAATATTTTCCTACCTCAGCAGCCACGTCTGTCGGGGGGATATTCTCGATATCCGGTGTGTGAACGGGTTATCCTATGTCCGAGTCGAATTCCGCTTTTCCGTATCGACCCTCGACATGGGGGCCCTCAACATCGCCGCATCCGTTGACTGTGAGAACGAAGACGATATGGCGGAGATGGGCCTGGCGATTGCTTCCCGTACGATTGATCGCCTGAACATCATCGCCGAAAGACAAAACCGCATCTGTCTGGACATCGAAAAGGACAAGAACTATCCCGGGGTGCCGGAGATAACCAATGCGCCGGTCGATGTTAAGGGCGCCCTCACAGTGGAGACTCCTGATACGGAAGGAGTAAAGCTCTATGTGACCCGCGTGGCCCAGGGACCCCCTGACACGTTGCGGCCGCCCTTTTTCCAATACCCCGGTAAGGTGGCCGACATGGTAACCGCCGGTGACTGCCAGGTCGTGACGGCTGTCGATGCCAGGGGTGAATGTGTCGGCGGGGTCATTATTCGTTTCCGGACGGACCGGATCGTTGAGGTATTTGGGCCCCATATATTCTGTCGGACCCGGGAGGACGAGGTTGCGGGTCTGCTTCTCGATGCCTGTATCGCCAAGACGGTGCGGACCAAGGCCATCGGTCTCGTCAACCTAACGGGGATGCCCCCATCCGTTCAATTGCAATTTGAGCTTCTGGGGTCGTTGAGATATTACTGGGATGACGACAAGACCTTTACGAGACAGTGGTATTACCGGCTTCTCCACGAAGATCCAGGTTGTCAGGTCTTCACGGATGGAGTCCTTAAAGACTATTTGCAGCGGGAATATGGCCGCCTCTTTCTCGCCCGGGAGATCCGGGAAGTCCGTGATCAGGGGGAGATGAAAGCCGGGGCCTCGATTTTTTCCACAGAGATCCGCCGGGAGGGATCGATGGCAATCATGCGTCCCCTGTGGCCGGGCGCTTTCTCAAGGAAGAAGCTATCAAAAACATCTTTTTTTCACTCGACCTGGGAATCTCCTGGCACACATCGTTCATGACCGTCCTCATAAAAAACTATTACCGGCCCGCACTGATCATCCCCTTTGACGGTCAAACCGACGTGTTGATTTTTCAGTATGATCGAACCGAATCTTGACCTTCTTGTTCCCGCCTATGTGCGGGAATTTGAGCCTTATATCCCAAGCAAGCCTGATCCGGAGCTGCAAAAGCTCTACGGCTGTGACCATCTATACCGCCTTAACAACAATGAAAATCCCCTGGGTCCGCCCCCGGGGGCTCAGGATGTGATCCGACGTTTTCCACCGCCCCGGGGCGCCGTCTACCCCAGCGGGGATTCATACTATCTGCGCCAGGAAATTGCCGCCTGCCACGGCATGGAGCCTGATCAGGTCCTCGTGGGTAACGGCGCCAATGAAGTCATCGCCTTTGTGATCAAGGCCTTTTGTGGGCAAGGCGACAATATCATTACTGCGGACAAGACCTTTGCCGTTTATGAATGGGTGGCCGTATTTTCCGGGATCGAGGCCCGGGTGATCCCCCTGAAGGAGGAACGATTTGACGACCGGGCAATGCTCAACAGCATCGACGCCGCCACGAAAGTAATATTTCTGTGTAACCCCAACAATCCGACGGGGACCTACTGGTCCCGGGAAACCCTGATCGCCTTTCTCGATGAAGTGGGGGGCCGGCAGATCGTCGTCGTCGATGAGGCATACTTCGAATTCGTGGAGGCGGGCGATTATCCGGATGGGATGTCCCTAATCAATGACTATCCCAATCTCATCGTTTTCCGCACCTTCTCAAAGATGTATGGGATTGCTGGATTGCGCATCGGCTACCTGGCGGGCGACCTGAAAGTCGTCGACATGATCCGTCGGACCTGCGTCGTCTATTCCGTCAACGGCATCGCCCAGGAGGCGGCCCTGGCCTGCCTTCGCGACGAAACAGGCCATATCCGGCGCACCCGGGACCTGGTCAGGGAGGGCAAAGAATTTTTGTGCGCAGAAATGGGTGCCATGGGACTACCCGTCAACGCCGGCGAAGGAAACTATCTGATTGTGAAACTGCCTGGGAGCGACACCCTTGCCTACCGGAAACTCATGCACGAGGGAATCATGATCCGTCCCATGACGGGGTTTCGCTACCCGAATCATATCCGGGTTACCCTGGCGAAGATGGATGCGATGGAAGCCTTCGTCACCGCCTTGAAAAAAATCCTGGCCTGAAAGGCTTTTGAAAGTGGCCGACCTGACTGCTCCCTCTAAACTTTGGTCTTTTGAATTCCTCGCCCTGTGTCTGATCATTGCCGTGGCCTTCGGCAACGTCAGTGTGTTTTACAGCTTTTATCATTATCTGGGGACCATTGGGATTCCCATCGAGTGGCGGGGTTTTCTCGTCGGACTGGAGCCGATGTCGGCCTTTATCCTGCGTTTGTTCGTCCTTCCCTGGCTGCACGTACGCAACGCTTTTTCCGTAACCATGGTTTCTCTGATCCTGATGATTGTGGCCTCCTGCGCCTATCAATGGGTGACGACGATTCAGGCGATGATTATGCTCCGTATCTTCCACGGCGCGGTATTTGTTCTTCTTACCTCGGCCGCCATCGCTCTTGTCGTGAACTTTATCCCCGCTGATAAGAGCGGCCAGGGCTTCAGCGCCATCAGTATCGCAACGATGATCCCCTATGCTATAATCCCGCCTCTATCCGAGGCACTTCTTCCCTACGTCGGCAATGAGGCCGATATCTACGCCGCCGTTTCGATCTTTTCAGTGGTCGCGATTTTGCTCCTGACTGCCTTGCGGAGTCGCCTCGGCGAAGCCCTGCGCGGCATGGACGGCGTCCTGCTGCGACGCCCGAATATTTTCGAGATCCGGGAGAATTTACGGCTCCGGTCCGTGTTTTTCTTGCTTACGGCCATCTTTTTCATTTATCTTGCCCATGCAACACTGTTTTACTTCCTGAAGGATCTCTCCCTGCAGATCCGTACCGGTGATGTCGGTCTCTTTTTTGCTGTTTCCATGGTGACGATGATCTCAGTGCGTGCCCTTGGAACCGCCCTGTTTGACAAGACCAATAAGCTGTCAACATTGCAGAAGACGCTGGCGTTTTTGATCCCGTGCCTGATCCTGCTCCCTATTGCCGCTTTCCCGGCGGCATACTACCTGCTGGCAGCCCTCTACGGACTATGTATGGGCGTAATCCTGCCCCTTTTGAACGCCCTGCTATTCTCGGCTTCACCGCCGCTTATGCGGGGGCTCAACACCAACATGACTCTGTTTACCATGGATGTGGCCTATTTCGTAGTGCCTTACCTAGGAGGGATACTCGTCACCATCGGGGCGGGATTTGACATCCTGTTTTACGTTGCCGCAGGTTTTGTTTTGCTGTCCTTTACTTTGGCATTGATTGTCCCAGAGTATTTGCCCCTCCCGCAGGGGAGAGTTAAGGAGGGGGATGGGGTATGATTTCCTCTAGATAGATGAATATGGTAAGTTGGCAGCCCATTTCCAGATGCAGAAGTAGGGATCATTAAAACAAGGAGGGATTAGCCGTGAAAAGCGATGACAACAACCCGATGCCTCAGGAGCGGGAACCCTTTACTGTGGGCAGTTTTCGCCCCGAGGATGCCGACGAGATCGTTGATCTCTTCCGCGCCGTTTATGGTGA
>JANXZC010000067.1 GCA_025355725.1 Syntrophus sp. (in: bacteria) | reverse complement strand
TTCGGCACCTTGGCCAAGACATTACGGGCTACATGGACCTGGCAACGTTGGGTCTTTGCCTGGGGGAACTCTTCCTTGAAGACTGTTTCCAACCCCGGCAATCCGTCCATGATTCCTAATGTAACTTTCCCACCGGCCATTCCCCGTGATTTTAAATCCTTAAAAAACTCCCGCCAGGACGTCGCCGACTCCTTGTCTCCAGATTGCAAACTCGAAACAAGTTTCTGTCCCGTTTCTGTTACGCCGATGGCCACAAGAACAGGAACTCTCTCAATGCTTCGCCCCAGGCGCATATTGAAATGGACACCGTCTATAAAAAGATATTTGACCGACTCTTGTGATAAATCTCTCCGTCGCCATTTTAAAACGGCTTCCGTCAATTCTACATTGAGGCTGCTGATCTCCGCCGGAGATATCTTCCGGCCGATTAGCCTATCCGAAATCATCGAGAGGGTCCGGGTACTGACACCTCCTAAAAACAGAACGCCCAAATCGCGGCCAATCTCATCCTCGTATTGCTTGCTCCTTGGAATGACCGCAGTCTTGAATTCTCCTTTACGGTCACGGGGAACTTGGACTTGGACTTCGCCTATATTCTTCAATGTGAAAGAACGATGATAGGAACCGTTACGCTGCTTTTCATTACCGGCAACCCGAACATAAACCTCGCGACCCATAAATTTGGTCAGCTCTGCATCCATCATTGCCGTCAAATACTTCCCAACGGTCTCCCTTACATCCAACCTGATCATCTCAAAAAGTTGCTCCGGTTGCTCCTGAATAACCTTGAAAATCTCCGCAATTTCCGCTACCGTTACTTCCAGTTTCATGGCGCTTTCTCCTTTCAGCTTAGGTTTTTGGGGAAAAACCCTTCTAAAGGAAAAGCGCCATTTTTTCTACCTTCTTGACTACTTAAAATTTACACAAAAGATTATACACTACCAAAGATGGCAGCTCGGAGGAGCTTGTGCGGGCGGACATAGATTTTCTCCTGGAGGAGCTCCACCTGCTATATACTTTGATGCCGGCAAGGGAAAAGTTAAGGGGCCAGCTGATTGAGAAGGCGGCCCTGGTCATGCTGTTATGCATGTTGGTAGCCACCGTTTTGGCAATAGCGTTGCGATATTTAGATCAAGTGGAGATATTCCCCCTCGCCCTGACCATCATATTCGGTTCCCTTGGGGGGTATATCGGCATGGTTCGCCGCCTTCAGGCCATACCCGCCAACAATGACCCGACCGCCAATTTCCTCGATCTGCGTTATGGATATGTAAGCGTTCTCATGGCGCCCATCAGCGGTGCGATATTCGCAGTAGTATTACTGTTGATTTTTGTCGGTGGGGTTCTCCCAGGTACGCTTTTCCCTGCGTTCCTCCCGGTGGTTAAACCGAAAGATCTCTTTGTTAGCCTTTATCTGAGTGATGCTATAAACTATGCAAAGCTGCTAACCTGGTCATTTATTGCTGGATTTGCAGAATGTCTGGTACCGGATACGTTGGATAGGATTGTTGCCAGGAAACAACGGGAAACATCGACACAAACCCAAACAGCCATGCCCGGCACATAGATTGCGGAGAAAAAGAGGGCAACGAAATTGGAATGTTTTACGCGTAGCGGCTTACTTGAACCAGTAGCTGCAGCGGATCGCCGACAAATACTGCTTCCGGTAAACTATCTGTTGGGAGAGCAAATTTCAATCTTTTAACATTGAAAGGAGGAATTGTATGTACTGTAACTCGATGGTAGCCTCATCTAATCGTTTCCGATCAGCAATTGTCACTATGGCCGCAGTTTTTTTGCTCCTATCCCTTAGTGCCTGTAGCATAAAACTTGTCCAACCCTTCGATGAGAAGCTCCTAAATGACACAGATGCTTTCTATAAAAAAGGGGCAGTGATGATCATAGAAGGCCAAAATTTCAGCCCCAAAACAGATCAAGATCGACAGTCCATTGCCGACGCCGTTTTTCAGCAAAATCCGGCCCATTTTTCAAAAT
Organism: Syntrophus sp. (in: bacteria); assembly: GCA_025355725.1. Taxonomy (GTDB): domain Bacteria; phylum Desulfobacterota; class Syntrophia; order Syntrophales; family UBA8958; genus UBA8958. The sequence goes on along the minus strand of JANXZC010000067.1, from coordinate 7,161 downwards.
TTGAATCAAAATACGATGGACTAATCGTTGATTCCGAATCGCTTATCCTAAGGGCGATGTCCAGAAGTCAAGAGATAGGAACTGCCGGCCAATCAATTCAAAAGAAAATAGAAGAACTAATCGGAGCATCTGTTCCCACAAATTGTCCTGATCTGCAATCAGAATTCGGTAAGGTTAGTCTGACAGCTCAAAACTACGTGGATTTGAAATGTTTGATTCTCAACTGGAAAGAACAGCACCGTAAAAGCGGAATTTTAAAGAAGGCCAATTGGGAAGGGCGGAAGCTTACTCTCTTTAATATCGTTTTTGCAATTGAGAAGGCAGAAAGTTTCAAGAAGGAAAAAGAGAATAATAAATAGGACCCAGGAGGAGTTAATTATGGCAACAATCAACAATGTTAATTTCGATGATGTGGTCAATGAAGCTCTCAAAGCTGCTCAAATTGTTTTATCTGATAATTGGGACGAAGCCCGTGATATCGTTGAAAACATAGCAAAGGGGCTTGTTAATGATGTCTCATTTATTGCAAAAAAGAAATTATCAGGCGAGTTCAATGAAGATGATGCCCGAGTCTATTTGGAGGATCAGAAAATGCTCGCTCGGGTTCGCCTCCGCTCGCTCGCAATAATAACATTGCAGATCGCAGAGCGCGTCTGGAATGCAATTGCTGATGTTTTTCGGACGGCCATCAAGACGGCGCTCAAATGGTTGCTGCTGTAGCTCGGATGACAAGTGCCCAATACCCAAGGATTGAGACGCTGCCTTAGCGTCTCAATCCTTGGGTCAAAGTAAGCCGGCGCTTAAGGGTGATGCATGCAGGGAAAGTAGGACGCTTCTCTAATTTTAAGGGCCGTGGCTCGCGCCTATTAATTGTTAGACAACCTTAATCAGGAGAACGCTATGCCAAAAACGATTGCATTAGTCACGATTCACGGAATGGGTGATACTGCGGGGGACTACTACACGGAGATCTATGACGCAATTAAGAAGTCAATTGGTAAAGACACATGGGAGAAGGTCATATTCAAGCCACTATACTACCAAGATATTCTTCAAAACAATCAGGAGGCCATATTCAACCGAATGCGTGGTCAGATCGATTGGATGAAGCTTCGGGAATTTCTACTGTACGGGTTTTCGGATGCGGGTAGTCTCGAATATAAGAAAGAAGCTGTTGGCAGTCCATATTTCCTTACTCAGCAAATGATTCTGCAATCCATGGATGAGATATTTGATGAGGCCGGGCAACAAGAGATACCCGTAATCGTTATTGCTCATTCTCTAGGCGGTCAGGTAATTTCGAGTTACATCTGGGATGCACAGAAACCCTCCCCAGCGGCGGGGATATGGAGTGTGCCAAGGGCTGACGGCGTTGCTGATGAATCACCGAGAGACAAATTCCGAAGAATGAGAAGCCTGCAACGTCTCTACACCACCGGCTGCAATATCCCAATCTTCGTATCCGGCCACAAGAAAATAGAAGCAATAAGTCCGCCCGTTTCATCTTTCAAGTGGTATAATTTCTTCGATGAGGACGATGTTCTTGGTTGGCCCCTGAGGCCATTGAGCCCATCATATGAAAACCTTGTCGAGGACTTTTCAGTCAATGCAGGGGGTGGCGTAATTGGGTCCATCTTAAAGTCCTGGAACCCATTCAGTCATGGGCAGTACTGGACAGATGGTGATGTGATTGGCCATCTATCATCAACTATCAAGCAGCTTGCCTGATATGGCGGCTGAAGGGAAACGCGTACGGGGGTTTCTCATGACCTTACCGGATACAGACATTTATTCAAAAAAATCCTTACTTCCGTATATCTTTAAATTAAACTCACAAGGAGAATGTTATGGCAAAAAGTGAGACCTACGTTCGCAATCAGCTTTATTCTATCCCTTTGGCCGACCTTCAGCCCGATCCCGACCAGCCGTGCAAGTACTTCGATTCGGTGGCCCTGGAGGAACTCACCGCCTCCGTCGCCCGGAACAGTGTCATGACGCCGATCTGGACTGAAGGTGATCGTCGCCGGGGAAAGGCGTTGCGCCGCCGCCAAGAATGCCGGCACCGCGGGCGTTCCCGCTATTTATGTGGATACGCCGAATTACACGGAGATCTCACTGATTGAAAATATGGTCCGCTTGGATCTGAATCCGATCGAAGAAGCGGAAGCCCTGGATCGATTGATGAAGGAGCACGAATACCAGCAGTCCCACCATTGATATTTCAAAACCATTTGCATTTCACTTCTTTCATTGTTAAGATCAGCTAATATTGGCGTGATTACCCGTTAAGAAAAAAGACAAGAAACAATGACGATGGATTATCTATATTTCCTCTATGGTTTCAGCTTTATAATTCTCTCCTCCGTATGCTTTCTCCTCAGCAAGAAAGAAACTGACAGTCTTCCCTGGGCGATGCTGGGATTTTTCGGCCTGACCCACAGTCTGGCCGAATGGCTGGCGATTTTGCCTTTCTCCTTTGGTTCCGCAGAATATATCCTGCCTATTCATACAATTCTTTTGACGATCTCATTTTTTCTGCTGCTGGAATTCAGCAGAAGAGGAATTGAACGTCTGAGCGGGAAGCGGCAAAGTCGGTGGATTTATTTGTTGCCGGCATTAGCGACAGCCAGCGGTTTCTTTTGGGATGGCTTGGCCGGTCTGGACTCCATGTCACGCTATTTTGTGGGTTTTCCGGGGGCTATTTGCGCCAGTGCCGCTTTTTACCTGCTGTCAAGAAAAGAGGAATCTACACGTCGATTTCTGATGGTTGCGGCGTATGCCAGCGCTCTGTATGCCGTGGTTTCAGGACTTGTCGTTCCTCCCTTGCCCATGTTTCCCGCTTCCCTGATTAATGAAGATTCCTTCCAACAAACGCTGGGATTCCCCGTACAACTGCTCAGAACATTTGTAGCCCTGATTGTGGCCTTTACCGTCTGGGGGTATCTTGACACCACGCGCCGTCTGGAAGCTTCTAAATATGGCCTGAAACCGATTCCCTCCCATGTTCCACAACTCTTTACCGCCCTGATGGTTATTTGTCTGTGCGGCTGGTTTGCTACCCGGCAGGTTCACGAATATGCTGAAAATGAGCAGCGGGAAGATCTTCTGGGCCGTACCACTGCCGTTGCCTCCGCTATAGATACCACGCGAATGATCAATTTTAGCGGTACGCCTCGCGACCTGCAATCGCCGGACTGGAATTTCCTGAATCGCCAGCTTACCAATATCGGCAGGGTTCAGCGCGATATCCGGTACGTATATATTCTGGGCCAAAAAAATGAGCGGATTGTTTTTTTTATCGATACGGAAACAGCGCGTCGTCCATATCCGGTCCGGGATGCTGAATCCATCGGGCAGGAATATCGCACCGCCCCGACCCTTATGAAGGGGTTGTTCAAAGATGGGAAAGGTTTGGTAATCGGTCCTTATCAAGATGCCTGGGGGTCCTTTGTGTCGGCCTTTGTACCCCTGCCCGTTCCGGGCATCAGCAGGAAATTCGTGCTCGGAATGGACGTCAACGATCCCCGGTGGGAAGAAGAGATTGCCCACCACCGCCTGGCTCCCATTGGCATCACCCTTGCCGTTTCCACGCTGCTGATTGTCATGTTTCTGATTATTCAGCGCGCACGCGAATCTGAACAGCAGATCCTATGGGCCCAGGCGATGATGCGCCAGGCCAAGTCTGAATGGGAAACATCTGTAGACGCCATCGATGAACTCGTGGTTGTCCTGAACGCCGGGGGGCGCATCATGCGCATCAATCGGGCCATGGAACGATGGAATCTCGGCAATGTCAAAGATGCAGTTGGTCTCTCCCTCCATGATCTCCTTCATGGTTCATCATGCGCAGACGAGGCCTGTCAGCTCAAGACAGCAATAGAAGAAGCGATTGCCGCTTCCAGCGTCCATGTCTCCCAGCATTTGGAGCTAGTGGACAAGTTCATGAACAAAACCCTTGATATCCAGTTCACCTCCATCTCCGTGAAAACGGCGAAATATCAGCAGGCGATGTCCCCGGTAACGGTAATCGTCGTCCAGGACATAACCAAACGGTGGCGCATGGAAAAAGCCATCTTGCAGGCGAAGAGCGAGGCCGAGGCTGCAAACAAGACGAAGACGGAATTCCTCGCCAGTATGAGTCATGAAATCCGCACCCCCATGAACGCCATCATCGGGATGGCGGATCTGTTGAAGGACACCGACCTGAATCCCGAGCAAGAGCATTATGTCTCCGTTTTCGGCTCGGCCGGGGAGAATCTGCTGAGTCTGATCAACGACATCCTCGACTTTTCCAAAGTGGAATCGGGCATGATCACCCTGGAGAGCATCGCTTTCAACCTCACCGATGTGATCGACCGCCTCTGTGAAGTGATGGCTATTCGGGCCCATAAGAAAGAGATTGAACTGACCTATCGCATCGCCCCGGAGACGCCTGTACGGCTCATCGGAGATCCGGGACGTCTCCGGCAGATCATCATCAACCTGATCGGCAATGCGATTAAATTTACCGAAGCAGGGGAGGTATTTCTGGGTGTAGATTTCTTACCATCTGAATCTCCGCAGCGATGCCTGTTGGAATTTAAGGTAAGAGATTCCGGCATTGGGATCTCGGCAGACAAAATCAACGTTATCTTCGAGCGGTTCACCCAGGCCGACGCTTCCACGACGCGTCAATACGGAGGCACCGGCCTTGGATTAGCCATTTCCCGGCAATTGGTGGAGCTTATGGGCGGCAGGCTGACCGTCGAGAGCGACTTGGGCAAAGGGACAACTTTCTCTTTTACCCTTCCCTTTGACTTCCAAACGGAAATCGCTGTGGAACAGGCAAAGGAAGAAATGGATATTCGCAACGTCCACACCATTGTCATCGATGACAATGCTACAAACCGGCTCATTCTGAAGGAGATGCTCACCCGCTGGGGCGCCATCGTAGAAGAGGCCGATGGCGGTGGTAAAGGCCTGGCGATGTTGGAGAAGGCCAAAGCGGATGGTAACCCTTTCCGTCTGATCCTCCTTGACTGCCGTATGCCGGGCTTGGACGGATTTGGTGTGGCGGACAGCATCAGCCAAAATGCCGAGCTTGCCGGGCTAACCGTCATGATGCTGACATCGGACAATCGCAACAGCGACGTAGCACGGGCCAGGGAATTGGGATTTTCCGACTATCTGGTCAAACCGGTTAAAAAAATGGATCTTGAAAAGGCGATCCGCATCGCCTTGGCAAAAGAAGCATTTCCCGTCAGGAAGGCTGTTCAGCAATCGGATGAGTTGGAGGGGGTGGAATATCGCCCCCTTCACATACTCATTGTTGAGGACACAGAAGATAATCGCCTGCTGGTGGGCGCTTTTTTGAAGAAAATGCCCTACAGTCTCGATTATGCAGAAAATGGTCAGGTAGGTTTAGAAAAGTTTATAACTCAGGGCCCCTATGATCTGGTTCTTATGGACATGCAGATGCCCGTTATGGATGGCTACACGGCAGTGCGGGAAATCCGCGCCTGGGAAGAGAGGGAAAAGAAAACCCGTACGGCCATTATTGCCCTTACTGCCTATGCCATGATAGGGGATGTGCAGCGGAGCCTTGACAGCGGCTGTGACAGTCATCTCTCCAAACCGATCAAGAAAATGGACTTGATTCAAACCATCAGCCAAATTCCGAGATTCTGATCATCGGGGAATCTTTTTTTAGAGGTGCATAAAGGGGGCTTGAATTCTGGATGCGCGTCCAGAGACAAGGAAATCTGAGTCGGTTTGGCACCTTCGATTACTATTTCAAAGTCCAGGTAATCCGCCCGGATGGAACGGATGTATGGAATACCCGGTATGGTTTTAATGAGCAGGGATATTCGGAGCAGGAATTTAGCCTACCTGCGCTATTTTATGAGCGGAGCGCCAACAGATCAAATCTTTCCTATGGCACATGGAAGATCAGGATTGCCCTTGAAGAAAAGGATTCGCGCAATGAAGTGTCGGCGAAAGAATATTCCTTCAATTTCGTTGATGGCAAGAACGCCGCAAATCAGCCGCCATCTGCACTGGCAGGAAAATCAGGTGACCCCTTCCCCATTCCTCCCTTCAAATATCAGCGCTGGGATTTGAAGGGTTGGGGTGTGGGAATATACGATGAAGTAGTAACTGGTTCTGATTCCTACGACAAGCAGATCAAAGCGCGTGAATCGAGAAAAATATTTTCCCTAAAAGAAGCAATAAATGCCTGGAATCAGGGGCATAAATTCGACGCATGGCTGACAGGGCCAAGCGTTTCAACATATCGCAATAGTAATAATAATCCACTTTACCTGTTCGGCTATGTTCTTTATAGGCCAAATGGCGATGCCGACGGGAAGAACCCTCAGTACCGACAAAATTCATACTGCAATAACCCAGGCACCGTGGCTTTCCCGTTCGATCTCAGGCAACCAGGCAACTATCGCATCGAATATTTTATCCGTGAGAGAGACAAGAATTATTGGGAGGAGGCATCGTGGGTTTCCATTGGTAGCATAGCTTTTACGCTCACAGAATAAATGCACTCCAATCGCCCCAAGTCTGATAACCTGGTCTTCACATTCATTACTTGATAAATCCTAGGTACTCATGTATTGACAACTTTCGTTTAATAACAATTTGAATACAATAGCAATATATCAGTATATTTTATCTGTTACAAAAGTTTGCGTTTCCAGGAGAAACCACATGAACCAGATGAGATTATTTACGTGCATATCATTAATCACGTTATTTAGCTTTTTTGTGGCAGGCGAGAGCCTGTCCTCTGAAAAGTCGCCGGTTACAGAAAATTTGGTCAAAGGAGAGCAAGAGAAGGTTGCCAAGGAAGAGGCTTTAATCAAAGAAAAATACCCAAATGCGATTCGTACTTCATCAGGTCTGATGTATATTATCTTGAAGGAAGGAAATGGCGCAGCACCAAAAAGTGGAGCGCTCGTAGAGGCTCATTATACCGGCATGTTACTTGATGGAACTAAGTTTGACAGCTCGGTGGATCGAGGAAAACCACTCCTGTTTCTGGTCGGGAGAGGTGAAGTAATCAAAGGTTGGGATGAGGCTTTTCTTTCAATGAAAAAGGGAGAAAAACGTATTCTCATCATACCACCTGGTCTGGCTTATGGCGATAAAGGTATGGGAACAATTCCACCTAAT
>JANXZC010000066.1 GCA_025355725.1 Syntrophus sp. (in: bacteria) | reverse complement strand
CAGTATTTATAATATTTTTGCTGTCAAAGAGCTTTTTTCTCGTTTTTTGCACTTATTAGGCAAATTTTCAAACACAGCACCAGTGAACTCGCCCTACGTTCTCTGCACTGCTGCATGACTTTTTACGAGGGCATCAAAGTTAGGAGGACAGTCTATAAGAACAATATCGTATTCATCGCTTGTGACGCTCTGTATTTCTGCTCTTAGCTTTCCATGTACTTTTATATAATTTCTCTTGGTTTGCGTCATATTGGCACCGCCCAATAATGTAGCTAACTCAAGATCAACATTTATCAACCCCAGGTGTGATGATATTAAGTCAACAACACCCCTTGTGTTTTTGTTAGACAGAAATTTGTTAACCCTTTTTGGTCTGACCACAAGATCAGAGAGAGGCATTGTTTGGTTTCCCTGACTAATACAATCAAACCAGCTTTTTATAGTTTTGCTTTCTTTTAAATCCGTATCCCAATAATCAGGCGTTACAAAAGAAAAAGTCAGACTTGCTTGAGCGTCCATATCGAGTAAAAGAACCTTCTTACCCCGAAAAGCAAGCTCTCCTGCAAGATTCGCTGTGACAGTCGTTTTGCCGACTCCACCTTTGTAGTTCATGACTGAGATTATCTGCATTTCAATTCTCCTTTACATGATATTTTAATAAACATATCAGTGTAATAGACGGAAAATGTTCCACCATATCAGACCATATAGATGGAATAATTTTCCACTTATTGTGATATTAAGGTGCAATACACGGAATAATAGCCGGATTGTTTTCCACTTATTACAAATCACCCCGCCAAATTCCACTTATTACGATATTGAGGTGGTAAACATGGAAAATAAACCGAAGTTCCACCCTAATCCAAATCTCAAGCTAATGGACCAGGTTCGAGAGGTCCTTCGTTATCACCAAGGACACTTATCGCACGGAGCAGACCTATTGTCAATGGATGCTTCGTTATATCCACAACCTCGGCGGCAAGCCCCAATTTGATAGTTGCGGGGGGTAATCATTAACAAATGGACTTCCGCTAAGTGCTGGGGAAGAAACGGTATTACAGATATTCCTCCCGCTTTTCTTCTTCCAGCGTCTCGACGACCTTTTTCACTTCCTGGGAGGCCCCCCGTTTACAGATCAGCAGGGCGTCGTCCGTTTCCACGACGATCAGGTCCTCGACATCCACCAGGGCGACCAGCTTCTTCGGGGAATAAACCAGTGAGTTGCGGGAGTTTACGCTTACCAGGCCTTCCCGGTTCCGGGCGGCGATCCCCTGGGCGTCCTTTTCCGAAACCTCCCACAGGGCGTCCCAGCTCCCCACATCGGACCAGCCGAAGTCGGCGGGAATGACGAGGGTATTTTTCGCCTTTTCCATGACGCCATAGTCGATGGATATGGAGCGAAAACTGCCATAAACATCGGCGAGGACCTTTGCCTCCGCCGGTGTGTCCAGGGCCCTGTCGATATCAAGGAGGCCCGCATAAATGTCCGGCAGGGAGGACTCCATCTCCTTGAGAATAGTCGCGGCCTGCCAGATGAACATGCCGCTGTTCCAGAAAAATCCCCCCTTGGCAAGGAAGGTTTTAGCCAGTTCAACATCCGGTTTTTCCCGAATGGACTTGACGGCGAAAATCTCTTCCCCCCGCTCGCGGGCGGCAAGTTTGCCCTCCTCGATGTAGCCATAGCCCGTTTCCGGCCCCGTAGGCCGGATACCGATCGTTACCAGATGATCTCCCCGGGCGGCCATGTCGGCGGCAGCGGCCAGGACATGGCGAAAGTTCTCCTCATCGGCAATCAGATGATCCGAGGGCAGGACGGCCATCACGGCATTCCCCGCCCGTTTGCGGACCACGAGGGCCGCCAGCCCTATACAGGGGGCGGTATTGCGGCCCATCGGTTCGATAAGAATATTCTCCGGCGGGATTTGGGGGAGCTGCCCAATCAACTCGCGGGCGTGACTGGCCCCGGTGACAATGAGGATTTTTTCCGGCGGCGTCAGGGGGATGATCCTCTCCACCGTTTCCTGAATGATGGTTTTTTCGCTGCAAATATCGAGCAGGTGCTTGGGGAGGCGGTTTCTGCTCCGCGGCCAGAACCGGGCGCCCTTGCCTCCCGCCATGATGACGGCATACATGATTTATGTTTGTCCTTTCTTTGTTGTTTTCTCCCGTTTAATATACTCTTTTCAGGACATATTAGCACTAATTGAATTATTTTGCATAGCTGAAAAGGACATATTTATCGCGATGAGATCCACTAGCGGGGGAAGAGAATCTTTTTTCCTGTTCGATGATAATTAATGGTTGTCGGATCGAAAAGTGTGGTATACATGAAACCAAGATTCGGGAAGGAAAAATTTATGTCATCCGTTGGAAAAAATGTCGACGCCCTTTGCACCAAGTGCGGGATGGTTCTCGCCCATATCGTTCTTTATGAAGTCAGAGGTGTGATTGCAAATGTCAAATGCAAGACCTGTGGGGCTGAGCACAAGTACCGGGGATCAAAACCCCGGACGAAAAGCAGTGAAATCTCAAAAGAGCGAACCCGTCGCGTCGGAACAAAGGCAGACGAAGAGAGCAGGCAGGCGGAAGCAGCAGAGACGCAACGCTGGCTGCTGAGGCAGCAGGACCTAAGGGAGAATGCGGCCATTGTGGATTATCGCATGACCAACCGGTATCAGAGAGGGGACGTGATCAATCATCCGTCCTTCGGAATCGGTTTCGTGGAAAAGATCCTGGAAGAGCAGCGGATGGATGTCCTCTTTAAGGGCAACCTGAAACGAATGGTCATGAATTATCAAACCCCGGCAATGGCCAAGGTTTAACAGTTCACCTATGAAATCCTTCGACAGCCAGGACCGGCGATGCGGCTGCGGCCCCCCGTCACCGGGATGACCTGTAGCTGGGCGCTGATCCGATCCTTAAGAGCGGCGACATGAGAGATGACGCCGATTAGCTTCCCCTCCCGGCGGAGGCCGGCCAGGGTTTCCAGAGCCGTTTCGAGGGCGTCTTCGTCAAGGGTTCCAAATCCTTCATCGAGAAAAAGGGAATCAACACGCACATTCCGGCTGGCCATCTGTGAAAGGCCCAGGGCCAGGGCAAGGCTGACGAGGAAGCTCTCGCCGCCGGAGAGGTTTTTCGTGGAGCGGATCTCCCCTGCCTGGTAGTTGTCGATCACATTAAGTTCCAGCGGCTGCACGACATCCCTGAGGAGCAGATACCGGTCGGTCATCTTCCGGAGCTGGCGGTTGGCGTGGGAGATCATCATCTCGAAAGTCAGCCCCTGGGCAAAATTCCGGAATTTCTTGCCGTCCGCAGAGCCGATCAGTTGATGCAGCGTATCCCAGCGGAGGCATTCCTTTTTCTGAGCGTCGAGCTGTCGGAGGCGTTCCTGCTGTTTTTTCTTCAGGGATTCGTTGTCCTGCAAAATTTTGATCATGCCACCGATTTCCAGTCCGATCTGTTTGAGGTTCCCATCACATGAAATGATATTTTCCCGAAGTGTTGCGAGGGGTTGCTCTGTGAGGTGTTTTTCCTGCGCGGCGGCGAGGGCCGCTGCTTTGTCCCTTTGGCGGATTTCCAGTTCGGTTTTCTCTCTGATGAGGTTTTTTTCTCTTTCTGCGAGCTCTTCCCGCACCTCTTCAGGCAGGCAGGATAGGACGTAGTCCTGCTCATCTGCAAATCCCGCCCTGCTTATTCCCGCGGTCAGTTTCTCCCCCGCCCCCGCCAGTTCCCCGTCCCGCTTTTCCGTCCTTTCTTTCAATCCCCCGATTTTCTCTTTGAGAACAATGATTTCCTGCTCCACCCTCCAGTTCTTCTCCATTGCCTGCTCCAGGGATTTACCCGCCTGGTCAACGACGGCGGCCAGTTTCTTCTCCTCAGCATCGGGGTTCCGTTCTCCGAAGCTCTTCCGGCGGGAGGAAAGGAGGACTCCATATGCCGCCGTTCCCTCGTCGCGGTCTTTGCGTCTGGTCGCCAGTTCCCCTTCCATACTTTCCAGCAGGGCGATATCCCTGTCTATTTCCCCTTTTATTTCCTGGATTCTTTTTTCTCCGGCCGTTTGTCGGACCTCCATATCCTGCCAAGTTTTCTGTCGCCGGATAAGGCCGTCCAGTAATGCTGCCAGACTGGCGATGGGGATCTCTTTGATTCCAAATGGTTCAACATCCCGCTGCGCCACGGCTTGAACCTGATCAAGCTGTACTTTCCGGACAGAGCCCTCCAGAAGGAGCCGCTCCTGCTCCCGGTCCGCCGTTTCAAGCTTATGCCGGGCCTCTTGCCGGGCCTTGCCGGCGGCGTCAAGTTTTGCCCGGATTGTTTCGAGGTCTTTTTGCGCCGCCGCTCCTTTTTTGCTTTTCTCCTCCGCGGCGCTTACAAGAGCTGCTATTCTGCTCATATTTTCCTTAAGGGCCGCAAGCTGATCGTTCAATACTGCGCCGCGCTGTTCCACAGCCACGGTCAGATGCAAATCACTCAGGGATTCGGCGCATCGCTTTTCATCCCCTGCCAGGGCCGCCAGCTTTTGGGCCTTGTCTTTTTCACCATGTTCAATCGCTGCCGCCGTCTTGATTTGTTCAGCTTCCTCCGAGTTCAGTCTCTTGGTCAACAGGTTGAGCTCGGCCTTCGCTTTTTTCAGCTCCCTCTCCGCAGCGTTAAGTTCCGGGATGTTACCCTGGGCGTAGGGATGATCGATAGCGCCGCACAAAGGGCAGGGCAGGCCGTCGGTCAGCCGTTTCCGGTCTTCTTCCAGGCTGCGGATACGGTTCAGGAGTGCGGCCCGGGTTTCCAGATCGGCGATGCGTTCTTCCATGGCGGACTTTTTATCCACAGCAGCCTTAATCTCTATGGCCAGCAGCCCCTGGCGGGCCTTTTTCTCTGCCAGTTCCTGCGCGACGCCTCTGATAGATTCATGGGTAGTCTCCATCCTCGTAACGATCTCGACGGTTTTTGTCAGGGCGAGTTCCCGGTCTTTCAGGTTGTCTCTGTCGCGATGCCACTGACTGAGGTCCTGGCCCTGAAGGATCTCTCCAAGTTGTGCGGCGAGAAGATTGACGGTGCTTTGACATTCCTCGAATTCCCGGCATGTTTTTTCGTAAGCCTCCTCGCTCTTGCGGCGCTCCGCATGGATTGCCTCTCTACTTGCGCCATTAAGGACAATCTCTTTGCAGGTACTTACATGGCGTGCCGCGATCTCCCGGAGTGATGCAAAGCCCCGGCGAATGGCTGTCAGGTTGGCCAAGAGTCCGGCGTCAGGGGTATGGGCCTGCTGATATTCATGCACCACCTCCAGATCCTGCTGTGCTTTTCTCAGTTCCTCCCGACCTTTTTCCAATCGGCGTCCATGTTCCCGCCGCCGCCTTTCCCCTTCCTGAAGAGCCTTTTCCTTTTCCTCGCCCTGCTTTTTCATTTCCTTGAGCCTGGTGTCGATCTCGCGGGTATTTCTGATGATTTCCGCCGCTGCGGACTGCTCATTTCGGACCTCCGCCAACCGGGTTGCGGCGATATCTTTGATCGTCCGGGCGTCGGCCCCGGCCTGCTCACTTTCCGAAAATCTGACGGCGGCGGCTTCCAGCTCCTTTTTCTCATTATCCTGCTGCGCGCGCAGATCCACGACCGACCGGTAATCCCCTACCAGGGCGAGGGCCTGCCGGGATCTTGCCAGCCTCCTTGCCTCCGGCGCAAAGGCTTCTTGGCGCTGCTCCCAGTCCTGACTCTGCCGATTTAGATCAGCCAGTTCCTTCTCCAGAACGGCCAGACCCTCAAGCCAGTTTGCCGCCTGGCGGAGGCCTTCTCCTTCCCGGCCCAACTCGGCTTCCCGGAACTGAATTACCGCCAGATTCTTTTGCAGTTCCTCCTCCGCATCGCCGCCAAGAATCTGTATGACCGATAATTCGTTTTTAAGGATGTCCAGGCGGGTGCGCTCTTCCGTCCTGCGTTCATGAACCTTCATGGAGATCAGACTGTAGATTTCCGTGCCGGTGATCTGTTCCAGGATCGGCGCCCGGGCGTCGGCCCCGGCCTGAAGAAACGCCGCGAATCCCCCCTGGGCAAGGAGCATCGAGCGGGTGAACCGTTCGAAGTCCATACCCGTAACCTTTTCGATGAATTCACCTACCGGGGTTATTCCCGACTCCAAAACGACGCCGGAATCGTCGGCTATCTCATGCTTGGCCGGCTGCAATTCCCCGTCGTGGCGTCTCCGGGCGCGATGCTGGCTCCAGTGGCAACGGAAACGCCCCTTCTGCGTCTCGAAGTCAACCTCGGCAAAACATTCCCCTGCCTGGCGCGACATGATCTCGTTGCTGCTTTTCGTGACCTTGTCGAGGCGGGGAGTCCGTCCGTAAAGGCCAAGACAGACGGCGTCAAGGATAGTGGTCTTTCCCGATCCGGTGGGGCCGGTAATGGCGAAAATGCCGTCCGATGCATAATCGGGATGGGTGAAATCAACCTGCCATTCCCCGGTGAGGGAATTCAGATTCTTGAACCGTACGCCGAGAATTTTCATTTCTTCTTATCTCCTACTCCGCACGGGGGTCTGCTTCCTCCAGGGAGACGACAACCTCCCGGTAGGCCTCCGCGAGGGCCGGACGCTGATCTTCCGGGATTTCATGGGCGGCGAGGCAGCGTCGAAAAACCTCGGTCGCATCCAGATCGTCGAGGGTCTCAGCCTCGTCGATTCTGCTCAGGGCCCGTTCGAGGATGCGGTTGTTCCTGACCCGGAGGATCTCGATGCCCGTCCCGGCGATAGCCTCATCCAATTGCCCCCGCAGACTCCCGGCGACCTCGTCCCCTTCATAGATGATTTCCAACCAGGCGCGGCTCCGGCGGGACTTCAGTTCTTCAATTTTTCCGGAAATCGTCGGCCAGTCTCCCGTCAGGGTCAGCAACTCCTGGAACCGCGGCGTCGGGATATTCGTGAACCGGGGTTTATTCCCGGCAAACTCGATCATGACGACCATTTTATTCTGATCCCCTTCCCCGAAGCCGATGGGGAGGGGCGAGCCGGAATAACGGATAAATTCAGAACCGGCCACCGCCTGGGGTACGTGGAGATGCCCGAGGGCCAGATAATCGATGCTCCCGGGGAAAATATCCGCCCCGACCTGGGCGAGGGCGCCGATATACAGCTCCCGCACCCCGTCGCCGTCCATGGTCTGACCGCCCGCCGTGAACAGGTGTCCCATGGCGACAATCGGCACCGGATTGTCCATGAGGGCGCGCTGCTCCTCGGCGGCTTCACAGACGCGGCGGTAATGGGCTCTGATGCCTGCGACGATCTTTCTTTCCTTGTCCGCGACGCTTTCCCCCGCCTCGGTGGTGCGGATATCACGGTCCCGGAGATAGGGGATGGCGCAGACGATGAGCTGAGGTTCGCAATTTTCTCCATTCAGGACGATGATTTCCCCGGCGGGAGGGCCGGAGGCATCCCCTACGACATGGACATTGAGGAATTTCAGGAGTTCCCGGGGGGCGTTCAGGAAGGACGGCGAATCGTGATTACCCGCGATTATTACCACCTGGCGATGGGTAACGGCGGCCGTCCGGCAGAGAAACTGGTAATACAATTCCTGGGCCCGGTTGCTGGGGGTGCTGTTGTCGAAAACATCGCCGGCGACGAGGAGGACATCGATGTTTTCCTCGTCAATCAGGCCGGCCAGCCAGTTCAGGAACGCCTCGTATTCTTCGTATCTTTTCCGGCCGTAGAGGGCGCGGCCAAGATGCCAGTCGGAGGTGTGGAGTATTTTCATGACATTCCTATCTAACCATGATCCGGGATGCTGAGGCGGTCCATCCGGAAATATTGAAGTAATCCCAGAAAGTCCGGCCTGTGGAGAGGATTGACTTCCATAGCGAAAAGATGGCTCGGGCAGGAGCAGTCCGAGGCGCCGAACTTCGGGATGGACCAGTCGGCGATGTTGACCAGGGCGGTGGCTAGGTCATGCTCAATGTCATCCTTGGTCCGGAAGGGCAGGGCGATGCAGGAGGACGCCATGTCCCGAAGGTAATCAATGTGCCAGTGAAAGTTTTTCCTTTTCCGCAGGTGGCGGTCCAATCTTTTTGCCAGGTTTCTTTTTGCCGAGCCTGCATAGAGATAATAACCGGCGGGAAAATGGATACTCCCCAGGGAGCCCACGGAGATCGTGACGCCGGCGGGAAGGGTGAGGAGGAGCAGGTAACTGCCCTGATCCCGGCATTCCCGGGCGAGGAGCGGCCAGGGGATGCTTGCCTCCCGAATGCCCCTGTCCAGGCGGAGGTCGTCCTGCCAGGAGACGCGCAGGGCCCGGTAAAAAAGGAGGTCTTGCTGCTCCTGGAAGGTCTGGGAGAAGGCGTAGTCGGTATGATAATCGGGAAGAAAAAAGCCGGGCCGGGGGGAGTGGATCACAAAGATCACGCCGCATCGGTAGCCATCCCGGGTATGGGCGGCCAATTCCAGCAGATGCCTCCTTCCCCGGGCGGTAACGGCATCGGGGAACATGGCGAGGGAAGCGCCGAAGAGGGTGCATGATTTTACTTCGAGGAGGATCTTTTCGTTTCCCTCCTTCAGTAGAAAGTCAAAGCGGCTGCCTGACAGGGTAAATTCTCTCTTGATGATTTCTGCGGTTTCCAGGCCGGGGATCTGTCGTTCCTCCAGGAGGAACTGCACGACGTCGTTTGATTTCTGGGTATGGAGGAGCACCGTGACGCCTTCCCGCTCCACCGCGACGGCCGTATAGGGTGTCGCCCGCTCCAGGTGGACGGTGTTCTTTACCAGCGTGACCACCCTTCCCGGAATGAGCAGTTCCCATAGCCGCCCCGGATTGGGCAGGTGCGCCCGCACCACCTGCCCGCCGAGATCACATTCGATAACAAAGCGGTTCAGGCGGCGGATATACCGGCCCGGACTGATTTCGGGGAAGAGGGGCTGATGGAAAAGATTCGCGGGAGCGTTCATAAAATGTCCTGAATATCCAGATGGTAAGCGACGCAGGGATCTTCCCGGGGAAGCGTTGTCAACATTGGTCTCTGCAAAATCAGTCGGCGGCCCGTATCCATGTGTCCGACTCTATTTTTTCCTGGTGATTATGTCAACCTGTTATCTGTACCGATCAAACACCGGACTCAGGTGTAAGCCTAAACCGGGTCCTTGGCTCGAAGTTAAGCCGATAGCAGGGGAAAGGGCTATTTTGTATTGTAATGTTTCCGAAGCCATTCAAATACAATCTGCCATGAGCGTCCGGCGATTTTGCCAGACAACCAACATTTCAAAAGATAATCAGTAATTAACGGCATACTTTCTTTTTGACATCTCCGTGGGTATCCTGTATTTTTCATCATAATTTACATGCTATAAAACATAGTCTATTTTGCTTCCATTCGGCATCGTTAATAGCGGAAGAGGAGTATTAAATGCACGATTCATCAAGAACATATCAAGAACTGATCGAAGAGAATTTAATCCTCAAGCGAAACATCAAGGAACTGGAACAATCGCTAGAAAAGTATAAGCTGCTTGAGGAGGATTTGCGGGAGAGTGAAGCTTTTCGGCAAAGGATCTTCGAAAGCTCCCGTATTCCCATAGTGGTGATGGATCTTGAGTCCGGCAGGTATATTGACTGCAATCCCGCGGCCACGGAGATCTACCGTTATTCCTCCCGGGAAGAAACCCTGGGGAAAACGCCCTTCGATGTCTCAGCGCCGCAGCAATATGACAACACCCCCTCGGCTGAAAAAGCCCGCTTCTATATAGAAAAAGCACATGCCGAAGGGATGTGCTTTTTCGAGTGGCGTCATCAGCGCCCTGACGGTGAGCTATGGGATGCCTTGGTCCATCTCATGAGTTTCCAGTCGGGTGGCCGCCATTATCTGCAGTTTACCCTCCAGGACATTACCGAACAAAAGCAGGTTGAAGAGGCTTTAAGCAAGAGCGAAGAGAAATTCCGCAAAGTTTTCTATACCATCCCGGACTCCGTAAGCATCAGCCGCTTGGAAGACGGACTTTATGTCTCGATTAATCCGGCATTTACAAAGATTACGGGCTATACGGAAGGTGACATCATCGGCAAGACCTCCAGAGAATGTAATACTTGGGTAAAGATCGAAGACAGACAGAAGCTTGTAGCCGGAATGGAAAAAGAGGGGAAAGTCAAGGACCTTGAAGCCGCTTTTCGTATGAAGAACGGTGAAATCAGATATGGCTTGATGTCCGCCTCCGCTATCGATCTTAATGGTGTCCCCTATGCTATCATTATCACACAAGATATTACGGAACGCAGACAGGCGGAGGGAGAATTGCATCGTTTAAATCGCGAACTGCGAGCTATCAGCAACTGCAACCAGGTTCTGGTGCGGGAACAAAACGAGCAGGCTCTGCTCAACGACATCTGCCGCATCATTTGCGACGAGGCCGGCTATTGCTTGGTCTGGGTTGGATATGTAGAGTATGATCATGAGAAAACCGTGCGTCCTGTGGCTTGGGGCGGGTTCGATGACGGGTATGTCGCCAATGCCAAACTCAGTTGGGCGGACGATGCTGAACGCGCCCAAGGTCCCGGGGGCGCCGCCATCCGGAGCGGTAAAACAATCTATATCGAGGATTTCACGACTGACCCACGAATGGCTCCATGGCGGGAGAGCGCCTTGCAGCGCGGCTATCGTTCCACAATCGCCCTGCCCCTGAAGGACGAAAACACGAACGTATTCGGCGTTATCCTGATTTATTCCATGGAGATCAACTCTTTTACGCCTTACGAAATCAAGATTCTGGAGGAACTGGCAAGCAATCTGGCCTTTGGTATCACCGCACTGCGCACGCGAGTCAAGCGAGATCAGATAGCAGTTGAGTTGCGCGAAAGCGAAGAACGATATCGTTTTATTGCTGAGAATGCCCACGATGTTATCTGGACTTTTGATCTCGACTCAGGTTTCACGTATATGAGCCCATCGGTTGAGCGCCTGAGAGGATTTAATGTTGAGGAAGCGATTAAACAGACACTCGACCAGACCTTAACTCCGGAGTCATATAGTGGAGCCATGGAAATGTTGGAGACTGAGAAGATCTTGGAGATGCATGGAAAACGACATGATCCCGATTGGTCAAAAACCATTGAGTTGGAACAGCTTAGGAAGGATGGCTCAACGGTCTGGACAGAGGTCATCGTAAATTTCCTTTATGATGCAAAAAGTGGGGTCAAAGGCATCATGGGGATAACCCGTGATATCACTGAACGCAAACGTGCCGAGGAGGACCGGAACAGTTTGCGGGAACGCCTGCAGCGGGCGGAAAAGATGGAGGCACTGGGAACACTTGCGGGTGGTGTCGCCCATGATCTCAACAATGTTCTCGGAGCAACGGTTGGATTTTCAGAGCTGCTTGCAGAAAAGTTGTCCCAAGGTAGTCCCTTGAGACGGTATGCTAATAATATATTGAAATCCAGCATTAGGGGGGCGGCGATCATACAGGATCTTTTAACTCTGGCAAGAAGAGGTGTAACCATATCAGATGTTGTCGATCTGAACCAAGTTGTTTCCGATTATCTCCTGACGCCAGAGTTTGAGACACTAAAATCCTATCATACAGAGTTGAAAATCCGAACCAATCTTGAAAATAGTCTCTTAAATATCAAAGGGTCACCTATCCATATAGGCAAGACCATCATGAATCTGGTTTCCAATGCCGCAGAAGCTATGTCTGGTAATGGCGAGGTGACGATAAAAACAGAGAACCGCTATCTGGATCAGCCCATTCGGGGATACGACGAGATAAAGGAAGGGGATTATGTTGTTCTGACGATATCCGATACCGGCAGCGGAATCTCTGCGAGTAATATTGGAAAGATATTCGAACCATTCTATACAAAGAAAGTGATGGGTAGGAGCGGAACGGGTCTTGGGCTGGCCGTTGTCTGGGGAACTGTGAAAGATCACGATGGATACATCGATGTGCAGAGTGAAGAGGGTAAGGGGAGTGTATTTAACCTCTATTTCCCAGCTACGCGGGAAGATCTTGCCAAGGCCCAAGAGGCCATGTCAACCGATGCTTACATGGGCAGAGGTGAATCGATTTTGGTGGTGGATGATGTGCAGGTGCAAAGAGACCTTGCCATGAGCATGATGGAAAGACTTGGTTATCAGGTTAAGGCTGTCTCCGGTGGGAAAGAGGCGGTAGCGTATCTCAAAAGCCAAAAAGCTGACCTGATAGTCCTTGATATGATCATGGATCCCGGAATTGATGGAATGGAGACATATCGGAGAATACTTGAATTTAATCCTGGGCAAAAGGCGATACTTGTCAGTGGTTTTTCAGAAACTGACCGGGTCAGGGAGGCCATGGAAATGGGTGCTGGGACTTTTGTGAGAAAACCCTACATCCTGGAAAAAATCGGTCTTGCGGTTAGAAAGGAACTGGACAGTAAATAGACAAACACCATGTCAACGTTCCAAACGATAATCATTGTTGTCAAGGTTTGCGTTTCCAGGAGAAACCACATGAACCAGGTGAGATTTTTTACGTGCATATCATTAATTACGTTATTTAGTTTTTTTATTGCAGGAGAGAGCCTGTCCTCTGAAAAGACGCCGGTTAAAGAAAATGTGGCCAAAGGAGAGCAAGAGAAGGTTGCCAAGGAAGAGTCTTTAATCAAAGAAAAATACCCAAATGCGATTCGTACTTCATCAGGCCTGATGTATATTATCTTGAAGGAAGGAAATGGTGCAACACCAACTAGCGGAGCGCTTGTAGAGGCTCATTATACCGGCAGGTTACTTGATGGAACTAAGTTTGACAGCTCGGTGGATCGAGGAGAACCATTACTGTTTCTGGTCGGGAGAGGTGAAGTAATCAAAGGTTGGGATGAGGCTTTTCTTTCAATGAAAAAGGGAGAAAAACGTATTCTCATCATACCACCTGGTCTGGCTTATGGCGATAAAGGTATGGGAACAATTCCACCTAAT